>CANQZF010000086.1 GCA_947628265.1 uncultured Oscillospiraceae bacterium | reverse complement strand
GGGCCCGGGCGTAGAGGACCTCGCACTGGTCCCGGTTTACCTGGAAAAAGGAGGGCACGGAGAGGCGGAAATGAAGGCCGCACAGCGTCTCCTCTAAGGTGTCCCGCCCCCAGAGGGTGCGGTAGGAGGGACCCAAAATCACGTTGGTCCTCAAGGTGTTGGAGGACAGCACCACGCCCACGATCCCCGGCTCGGCCTCCCTGAGGCGGCGGATAAGACCCGGCTCGTGGGGGAGGGGACGCTCCGCAGGGGCGTTCACCACCAGGCACACAAGGCTGTCCCCGGCGGAGCTTGTCCGGACGTAGAGGTGCCGTACAAGCCCGGTGTGGGAGCGCTCGTCGTAGCCGGGGACGGAAAATTCCCTCATCCAGGAGCGGACGGCGGCCCGGACCCTCCCGGCGCACTCCGGCTGGAGGAGGCAGTCCGGCACGTCGATGACGTCGTGGCTCCTGCCCCGGTAAAAGCCGATCTTGCCCTCCGGGGAGACGGGCAGCTGGACCTTGTTGCGGGCGCGCTCCGTCCTCACCGCCCCGTGGATGGCGGAGAGCGTCAGCTCCACCCCGCCGATGCGCCGCAGGGCGTCCTCCACCTTCTGCTTTTTAAACCGCAGCTCCTCTTGATAGCTCATATGCCGGAGGGCGCAGCCGCCACAGGCGGGGTAGTGGGGGCAGTCGGGGGGAAGCCGCTCCGAGGATGGCTCCAAAACCTCCTCCACCTTGGCGAAGGCGGCGTTTTTCAGGACCTTCAAGATCCGCACGCGGCTTTTTTCCCCGGCGATGGCCCCGGAGACGAACACCGCCATGCCGTTTATCCTCGCAACGCCCATCCCCTCGGAGGAGTAGCCGTCGCAAACGGCCTCCACGATGTCATTTTTCTCAAGCTCGTTCATAAAAGCGGGGAAAGCCGGGTGGTGACCCGGCTTTTTCCTTTCAATGAATTCTATTTACGCGATAATGACGGTGATGTTGTCGCCCTCCGCCGTCACGCCCACGTGGGTGAGCTCCCGGGCGTAGTTGTCAATGAGCTCGGCGGCGACCTTGTCCTCGATGTCCTTCTGGATGGTGCGCCGGAGGTTCCGGGCGCCGTACTCCAGGGAGTAGGACTTGCGGGTGAGGTAGTCGATAACGGAGTCGTCCCAGGTGAAGGTCATGGCCTTCTCGGCAAGCCCCTGGCGCAGCTCCTCCAGCATGAGGCCGGCGATGGCCTTGAAGTTCTCCTCCGTCAGGCGGTTGAAGTAGATGACCTCGTCCACGCGGTTTATGAACTCCGGCCGCAAAAACTCCCGGAGGGCCTTCATCACCCGCTCCCGGTCCATGTCCCCGGCGGTGCCGCCGAAGCCCACGGAGCCCGCGCCGCGCCTGTCGGACCCGGCGTTGGTGGTCATGATGATGATGGTGTTCTCAAAATTCACCGTCCGGCCCTGGGCGTCGGTGATGCGCCCGTCGTCCAAAATCTGGAGGAGGATGTTCATCACGTCCGGGTGGGCCTTCTCGATCTCGTCGAAGAGCACCACGGAGTAGGGCTTGCGGCGGATCTTCTCCGTCAGCTGTCCCGCCTCGTCATACCCCACGTAGCCCGGGGGCGAGCCGATGATCCGGGAGACGGAGAATTTTTCCATAAACTCGGACATATCAAGCCTTATGAGGGACTCCGGGGCGTGGAACATATCCTCGGCAAGGCGCTTGACAAGCTCCGTCTTGCCCACGCCGGTGGAGCCCACGAAGATGAAGCTCACGGGCTTGTGCTTGACAGAGATGCCCATGCGGTTTCGCTTGATGGCGGCGCAGACGGCGTCCACGGCCTCGTCCTGGCCCACGATGTGCTGTTTTAAGCGTTTGTCGAGCTCCGCCAGCTTCTTGTGCTCGTCCTCCCGGATGGTGGAGGCGGGGATCTTGGTCCAGAGCTCAATGATCCGGGCAAAATTATCTAAACCCAGCTCGGGGAGGCCCTGGGCCTGGAGCTTCAGCTTCTCGTCGGAAATGGCGATCTCCCGGCCCCGGAGCTTGGCAAGGCGGGCGTAGTCCTCCTCGGCGTAGGGGGTCTGGTCGGTCTCGGGGCGCTCCAAGAGCATATCCCGCTCCGTGGCGATGTCCGCAAGCTCCTTGTCGATCTCCGCCAAACGGGCGTAATTTTTGCATTTGAGGTTCACGTCGGAGCACGCCTCGTCGATGAGGTCGATGGCCTTGTCGGGGAGGAAGCGGTCGGTGATATACCGCTCGGAGAGGAGCACCGCCTGACGGCACATGGCGTCGGAGATGCGCACGCCGTGGAAGCTCTCGTAATAGGGGGCGATGCCCTTGATGATCTCGATGGACTCCTCCACGCTGGGCTCCGAAACGGTGACGGGCTGGAAGCGCCGCTCCAGGGCCGTGTCCTTTTCGATGTGCTTGCGGTACTCGTTGAAGGTGGTGGCGCCGATGACCTGGATCTCCCCTCTGGAGAGGGCGGGCTTTAGGATGTTGGCGGCGCTCATGGAGCCCTCGGCGTCCCCGGCGCCCACTAAGGTGTGGACCTCGTCGATCACCAGGATGATGTTGCCCACGCGCTTTATTTCGTCGATGAGCCCCTTCATCCGGGACTCAAACTGGCCCCGGAACTGGGTCCCGGCAACGAGGCTCGTGAGATCCAGAAGATAGACCTCCTTGTCCCGGAGCTTGTAGGGCACATCCCCCGAGGCGATGCGCTGGGCCAGGCCCTCGGCGATGGCGGTCTTGCCCACGCCGGGCTCGCCGATAAGGCAGGGGTTATTTTTCTGGCGGCGGTTCAAGATCTGGACCACACGCTCCAGCTCCTCCTCCCGCCCCACGAGCTTATCCAGCTTTCCGGCCTGGGCCCGGGCGGAGAGGGAGATGCAGTAGGTGTCCAGGAATTTGCGCTTCTTGTCCCGGTCATTTTTGTCCCGGCGCTTTTCCTGGCTGCCGCCGCCGGGGGCGGGGCCGGAGCCGCTGTCCTGGGTCCCGAAGAGGCGGCCCAGGAAGGGGAAGGTGGCGGTCTTGCCGGAGTCGTCCTCGCCGTCGCCGGCGTCGCCCTCCGGGTCGTCCTGAAGCTCCTCGGCGCCGCCGAAGGCCTCCAGCATTTCGCCGGACAGATTATCCAGGTCCTCGTCGGTGATGCCCATCTTTTTCATGATGTCATCCACGGGCTTCATGCCCATCTCCCGGGCGCATTTGAGGCACAGCCCCTCGGAGGTGGTCTTTCCGTTTTCAATTTTCGTGACGAATATGACCGCCACGTTCTTGTGGCAGCGGGAGCAAAGTGTTGGCTGCATTGTCTTCTCCAATTTCTCCGGCGAAGGCCGGTACGGGCGGGCGCTCAGGCTCCGCGAAAGGGTCACGGTTCAGCTTATGAGCGCCGCAGGGGGATGTATACGGTTATATCTTCAGAAGCGCCGCGATTTTATTGGCCTCCACGATCCTTCTGAAGATAAAGGTCTTTTCCATGACGGCGTCGGGGAGCACGATGCCGATGTACCGGCCCACGCACCCGATGACCAGCACGATGAGGATGCCCCGGATGACGCCCAGGGCCGCGCCGGTGATGTGGTTCAGGTTCTCATGCCCCGGGATGCCGAAGGACAGATCAAAGACGTTGCCGATGACGGTGAAAATAATGGCGATAAGGGCGAAGGCGATGATAAAGAGCACCACATACGCCGCCCGCTCACAGAGAAGCTCCGTGAGGCGGTAGGACATATCGGGGCTGACGCGGGTAAACTCCAGGGACGTCTGGCGCGCGATGGAGTCGGCGGCGTCGGGGGCCAGCCCTAAGCGGGTCAGCACCGCCTTGGAGACGGTATAGACGTCCAGCTTGTCCCGCTCGTCGATGGAGATATTCTGGTCGATGACGGTGTCGTCGTCGGGGCTGCCGTTCTCCTTGTCGCCGTTGAGGGTGGAGTCCACCACGCCCAGGGCGAAGGGCTGCATCATGCCCGCCAGCTCCCGGCTGTAGACGTTGGCCACCAGATTTGCCCCGTAGATGGCGATGACCACGGCCAGGATCCAGGACACCCCGTTTATGATGCCCGTCCGAAACCCCCGCCAGGCGCAAAAGACCACGATGGCCGCCAGCGCAAGGTCAATAACTAAGCTCATGCCTTTTTCTCCTTAAAGCTATTATTCGCCGCCGAACACAAAGGCGGAGAAGGTCCCGGCGCACAGGACGGTGCCGTCCGGCCTTATCATCACCCGCTCGGCGCCAAAGTCACATTCATATTCGGTGGGGGAGGCGAGGGACCGCTCGAAGACCGTCAGCACCCCGCCGGAGAGCACCGCCGCTTTATTTTGGGAGACGCCGAGGTCCGTGATCTCCCCCTCAAGCTGAAGACTCCCCAGAAGCTGGCCGGCGTCGGAGACGGTCATCACCGTGCGCTCGCCGCCCACCTGGAAATCGGAGAGCGTGAGAATGACGCAATCGGCGCCTATGGAGTACCCCTGAAGGAACCTGCCGGCGTAGTCCAGGGTCCAGGACTCCTTGAGGTCCCGGTCCAGCCCGATGAGCCGGGTGGTGGTGACCAGCGTCACGCCGGAGCTTGTGCATACGGCGTCAATGACCAGGTCCTCCACGGTGTATTCCGCCGTCAGGTCCTCGCTGGTGAGGGGCATGGTCACCACGCGGCTGCCGCCGGAGCCCAGGGTCAGGACCAGAAGCTCGTCCCGGTCGCGCACCGCGCCGGAGAGCACCCGGCCCCGGCCGGCGGACCACTTGTAAATGGCGGTCCCCAGGGAATTATAGACCGTGGCGGAGCCCATATAATCATTTTCCTGGGTGCAGACCGTCAGGTACCCCAGGTCGTTGACGGTGACGGAGACGACGGGGTTGTCAAATTTCAGCTCGCGGATCATACCGACGCTTTCAAAGAAGAGCACCAGCTCCCCGCCCACGTCGTAGGCCGCCCCGTAGGTCCCGGCGGCCCTCACGATGGGCTGTGTCCAGGTGTAGAGCCGCGTAAAGGTCTGCTCGCCCTCCCGGTCGTAGACGTAAAGCCCGGAGGTGGCGGCCACGGCAAGGCCGTTATCGAGGTCGGCGAAGCTCCCGCCGGAGGCGTTCTCGAAGAAAAACTCCCTCGCGTCCACGTCCCCCCGAAGCTCCCGCCACAGGCCCCGAAGCCCGCCCTCCCGCTGGCTTGCCACCGCCATGGCCACGGCGAGGATGGCCGCCGCGATGAGCAGCAATACGCAAAGGGCCTTGAAAAAGCCTCTCTTTTTTTTCCGCTTCTCGTCCATACGTCCCTCTGAAGAGCGCGTCTTTTTAAGACACTTTATTGTAACATACTATTGTAGCACATTCGTTAATAATTTGCAAATTAATATGAAAAAACGTCACTCCGAAAAAACGTCCCCGGCCATCATGTCCCCCACGGCCCCCTCGTACCACACGCGGCTCAAATAGAGCCCCTGGGGCGGGACGGTGGGGCCGGTGAGCCGCCTATCCCGCGTCTCCAAAAGCGCCGGGATGTCCTCCGGGTCCAGCTTCCCCTCGGAGCAGTAGATCACCGTGCCCATGATGGCCCGCACCATGTTGTAGAGGAACCCGTCGGCGCACACCCGCATGGTGACGAGGCTCCCGCTTTGCTCGATCTCGCACCAGTAAATGGTCCGCACGGTGGTTTTCGTCTCCGTCCCCACGCTGCGCACGGCGGCGAAGTCGTGGGTGCCCACGAATTTCCCGGCGGCGTCGCGCATCACGTCCACCTTAAGGGGGGAGGGGTAGAAGTACGCCCTGTCCCGCTCGAAGGGGTCGGGGATGCGGGTATTGCGGATGCGGTAGATATACTCCTTTTTTATACAGGAGAGGATGGCGTTAAACTCCTCCGGCGCGTCCACGGCGGCGAGGCAGCTGATGTCCTCCGGCAGCCGGGAGTTGAGGGCCAGGGGCAGCCTGTCGGCGGGAATGGCGGTGTCGGATCTGAAATTCGCGCAGTAATTGAGGGCGTGTACCCCGGCATCAGTGCGCCCGCAGCCGATGACCCGGGAGCGCTCCCCGGTGAGCTTATATAGGGCGTCCTCCACCGTCTCGGCCACGGTGACGTCGTTTTTCTGGACCTGCCAGCCGTGGTAGGCCGTCCCCCGGTAGCGGAGCTTCAAGGCGATATTTCTCACAGCGCGAACCTCGCAAGCACGATGACCCCCACGCACACCGCGAGCCCCAGCCCCAGGGCGGTGAAGTCCCGTCCCGTGAGCTTCAGGACCTTCAGCCTCGTCCGGCCCTCCCCGCCGTGGTAGCACCGGGCCTCCATGGCCGTGGCCAGCTCGTCGGCGCGGCGGAAAGAGGAGAGGAAGAGTGGGATGAGGATGGGCAGCATGGCCTTTGCCTTCTCGATGAGATTTCCCGTGTCGAACTGGGCCCCCCGGGCCTTCTGGGCGGACATGATCTTGTCCGTCTCCTCGATGAGGGTGGGGATGAGCCGCAGGGCCATGCTCATCATCATCGCCAGCTCATGGACCGGGACCTTCAGCTTCTTCAAGGGGTTCAGCAACAGCTCCAGCCCGTAGGTCAGCATGATGGGGGAGGTGGTGTAGGTCAGCATAAAGGTGCCCATCACCAGCATGATGATGCGCCCGGCCATGAAGATGGCGGCGCGGATGCCCTCCCGGGTGATCTTGAAGATCCACCACTGGGCGATGGGCTCGCCCCGGCCGTAAAAGAGGTTGAGGCCGGCGGTGAGGACGATGATGAAGATGAGGGGCTTCATCCCCTTGAGCATCACCGAGAGCCGGATGCGCGACACGGCGATGGCGGCCGCGAGGCACACCAGCACCGCGCCGTAGGAGACCCAGCTCTTGGCGGAAAAGAGGGCGACGATATAGATAATGAGCAGTAAGATCTTTGTCCTGGGGTCCAGCCGGTGGGCCACGGTGTTTCCGGGGAAATACTGGCCCAGCGTGATGTCACGAAGCATCCCGCCGCCCCCTCTCCAGCTCCAGAAGGGCCGCAGTCATCTGCTCCACCGTGTAGACGGTGCGGGGCAGCCGGACCCCCAGCTCCGAGAGCTTATCCGCAAGGTCGGTCATAACGGGCGTCGCCAGCCCCATGGCCCGCAGCTCCTCCCCCCGGGAGAAAATTTCCTCCGGCGCGCCGTCCATGGCGACGGCGCCGTGGTTGAGGACGATCATCCGCCCCGCCGGAAGCCGTAGAGCTGGTCCGCCGTCATGG
>CANQZF010000085.1 GCA_947628265.1 uncultured Oscillospiraceae bacterium | reverse complement strand
CCATGGAGAAGGCGGCGTGCCCCTACTGCGGGACCATGCACGAGCTGGACGACGCCGTGTGCCCCTATTGCGGCAAGCGCCTCCAGGAGCTGGACTCCCCGGATACTTTTAACGACTATTTTAATTTCTGATAAAGGAGACAACCATGGAAATCTATGAGGAGCTGGTGGCCCGGGGGCTCATCGCCCAGGTCACCGACGAAGACGAAATTCGCAAGATGATCAACGCCGGAAAGGCCACCTTCTACATCGGCTTTGACTGCACGGCGGACAGCCTGACGGCGGGGCACTTCATGGCGCTGACGCTGATGAAGCGCCTCCAGATGGCGGGGAATAAGCCCATCGCCCTCATCGGCGGCGGCACCACCATGATCGGCGACCCCTCCGGGAGAACGGACATGCGCAAGATGCTGACGAGAGAGGACATCGAACACAACGCCCAGTGCTTCAAGCGCCAGATGGAGCGGTTCATTGAGTTTGGCGAGGGCAAGGCCCAGATGGTCAACAACGCCGACTGGCTTTTGGACCTCAACTACGTGGAGCTTTTGCGGGAGGTGGGCGCGTGCTTCTCCGTCAACAATATGCTCCGGGCTGAGTGCTACAAGCAGAGGATGGAGCGGGGCCTTTCGTTTTTGGAATTCAACTACATGATCATGCAGTCTTATGACTTTTACTACCTCTTCAATCATTACGGCTGCAACATGCAGTTTGGCGGCAACGATCAGTGGTCCAATATGCTGGGCGGCACGGAGCTCATCCGCCGCAAGCTGGGAAAAGACGCCCACGCCATGACCATCACGCTTTTGACCGACTCCAACGGCAACAAGATGGGCAAGACCGCCGGCAACGCCGTGTGGCTGGATCCCAATAAAACGAGCCCCTACGACTTCTACCAGTACTGGCGCAACGTGGGGGACGCGGACGTCATGAAGTGCCTGAAGATGCTGACCTTCCTGCCCTTAGAGCAAATCGCCGAGATGGAGACGTGGCAGGACAGCCGCATAAACACCGCCAAGGAGATCCTGGCCTTCGAGCTTACAAAGCTCGTCCATGGCGAGGAGGAGGCGGTAAAGGCCCAGCAGAGCGCCCGGGCCCTCTTCGGCGGCGGCGACTCCGGCGAGATGCCCACGGTGGAGCTCACGGAGGCCGACATTGCCGACGGCGGGGCCGACATCATGACGCTCCTTGTGAAGGCGGGGCTCGTGGCCTCCAAGTCCGAGGCGCGGCGCAACATCCAGCAGGGCGGCGTCACGGCGGACGATAAAAAGGTCACGGACATCGGGCTTTCCTTCACCGCCGACGAACTCAGAAACGGCGTGGTCCTCCGGCGCGGCAAGAAGAGCTTTATGAAGGTTATTTTGAAATAAATAAGGAGGTTTTCCTATGAGCGAGGTTTTAAAGGCCATCGAGCGCCGCTCCTCCGTAAGAGGCTACACGGCGGAAAAGCTGACTTCGGCGGAGCTTGACGCCCTCATCACCGCAGGGCTCCAGGCCCCCACCGCCACCAACCGCCAGGAGCTCCACTTCACCGTCCTTCCCGGGGACGCGCCCATCCTCTTTGACATCCAGGAGGCCATGGGCGGCCGGGCAAGGCCGGAAAAGAACTTCTGGTACGACGCCCCCACGGTCATCGTCATCAGCGGCGAGCGGGATTTTCGCTGGACCGCCGTGGACGCGGGAATCGCCGTGGAGAACATCGCCCTGGCCGCCGAGGACCTGGGCCTGGGGAATGTGATCCTGGGCTGTCTCAAGGCCGCCATGGACGGCGACACCACCGGCAATTTCGCCAAAACCCTCCGCTTCCCGGAGGGCTACACCTTCCAGATCGCCATCGCCGTGGGCCATAAGTCCGCCGAAAAGGAACCGCATACCTACGATAGGGAAAAACAGGTGACGGTGCTCGGGTAAATTAACGGCCCGACCCATAAGACATGTAGGGGCCGCCTCTCTTGGCGGCCTGTCCCTCCGTTATGCACTCGCCTCCCCGAAAATGGTATTCGCCGCAAAATTTTTGCGGCGAATGATTTAATGTGCGGCGAAGCCGTACCTTTTTAGCCCTCCCCGCTTAGGCGGGGAGGGGCAGGGGTGAGGTGAGAAGCCGAAGGATTATGAGCGCTCAGATGAACGCACCCTCTCACCTCATCCGTCGCTACGCGCCACCTTCCCCGCCTAAGCGGGGAAGGCTAAAGAGGTTGCGGCTTCGCCGCACCTTTAAAGCCCCTCCCTTTGGGAGGGGGCAGGGGGTGGGGGTGTAGTGTATATACGGACCCACCCTGCCCATCGCTACGCTCGGGCACCCCTCCCAAAGGGAGGGGCAACCTGGGCGGCGGCCCCTACAGGATATTTCGGGAGTTTAGCGCTAGATGGGGGACGATTGGGATTTTAAAACAACTCCCCCTGCCACGCCCAATTTTCGACCGGGTGGAAGGTGATGTAGACGTTCTCTCCCGGGATGGCCAGTTCCTCCTTCAGGATTTTCGTGAGCTCTGCGGCCATTTTGCCGCAGTCTGTCCGGGAGGGATTCCCGAAGGCGGAGACGGAGACGTATGCGCCCTTACTGAGTTTCCTCCCGGCAAACCAGAGGTTGCGGTCCGGCTCGATGCCCACCATGAGGTAGCTCTCGGGCTTTCGGATGAGCGTGACGGCCCTGCCAAACCGGGCCTTCAGCGCCTCCATTTTTTCCGCCCCCACGGGGACGGTGACCTTCGCTTCAATGTACGGCATAAATTTTCCTCCTTTTAAATTTAAAAAATCAGGTGATAAATATGCAAGCGGCTCTTTGTATCGTCAGCGTTCTCTTTGGCGGCCTTCATATCCTGGCCGCTGTCAGTCAGCTGAAAAGCGATAAGAGGTCTGTTCCGGCGCTCCTGATGATCATTGGCTCCCTGCTGCTCCTGGGGGCCGTGATTTGTAACGCGCTCCGTATGTCCCTCGACTACATCCCCGCGCTGCTGGGGTGCGTACTCATCTGCGCCGCCGCCATCATGAACGGCGTCAAAAGCCAGAAGCTCCACATACAGCATCACATCATACGCGCCGCGCTGTCCATCGCCCTCATCGTCGGATTTATCCTTTTATAATGGACAAGGGGATCACTGTCGTCGAGGGCGCACTGTGGGTCCTCGCCTGGTTTGGCGTTATGCTGTTCTATACGCTTATAGATGTGGCGGTGTGGAGAAAGGCGACGCCCCGCCACGCCAAAATATTGAACCTGATCACAGTCGCTCTCTGCATGGGCGGCTTTCTCGTTCTGCTCAAAACAAAGGGCCGGTTCGAGCTTGATTTGGCCTACGGAGTGACGCTTCAAGGCGTCCTTTTGGCATTGGGGTGCGCGGCGGCGCTGTATTTTCTTCTGGATAAGTGGTTAGACCCCATCTTTGAGGGGATGCTTCCGGGGAGCGAGGAGCGCTATCAGGAGACGCTTCAACACCTACGGGAGGCGCCGGTCAGCAGCTTCCTTCAGGTCTGTATCCTCGCGCCGGTCATGGAAGAGATTTTGATGCGCGGATTTTTGCTTGGAGGACTGTCCGTAAGCTATGGAAACGTGACCGCGCTCCTCCTATCCTCGGCGCTCTTCGCGCTCCTGCACTTTAACATGGTGCAAACCCTCTCGGCACTGATCTCAGGTATCGTCTTGGGACTCCTATACATCCGTACGGGCTCCGTCGTCTGCTGCATAGCGGCCCACGCGGGATATAATATGATCTCCTATTTTACTACAATAAGCCGCGATCCCTCCCGGGTTTCCTAAAATATCCCCAAAAGCTCCGGAAGGCTGTCCACCGTGTAGTCCGGCGCTTCTTCCGGGTGCGGCGTTTGCAAGCTTCCGAAGCCCTTTTTGATCCAGACCGTTTTCATCCCCAGGGCCTTTGCGGGGGCGATGTCGTTATCGAGCCTGTCCCCGATCATCACCGCCTCGCCGGGGGCGCGTTTCGCGGCCATCAGCGCGTATTCAAAAATCCGGCTGTCAGGCTTTGAGACGCCCACATCTGAGGACGAGATAACGTAGGTGAAAAATTGGCCGATCCCGAAATCCCGGAGGCGCTCTGAAAGTCCCTCCGCCTGATTGGCGATGACCCCCAGAGAATATTTCTCCGAAAGGGCCCCCAGGACCGCCGGAGCGTCGGGGTAGAGCGTCTCGAGCTCGTGGCGGTAGGGGGCGGCTTGGGAAAAGCCGAACTTCTTTATGACCGTCATGAACTGCGGCAGCCGCGCAGCGGAGGCGCGCTCAATCTCATACCAAATATCCCGGGCCGTGAGGCCCAGTTTTTTTGCCTCCTCCGTCGCCGCCTGGTCCTGACAGCGCCGCTCCCAGACCGCGTCCTCATTTACTAAGGTGTAGCCGATGTCGAAAAAGAGGACCTTGACCATATTCTACCTCATTCATGGAGCCCCAAAATCCTTGCCGCGTTGCCGCCTAAGACGGCCTCCAGCTCCGCCTCCGTGAGGCCGGAGGCGCGGATGAGGGACAGGGATTCCGAGATGTCCGTCCAGGGGCTGTCGCTGCCGAAGAGCACACGATCCACCCCGTGGGCGCGGACGATGGCGCAAAATTCCTCTTTGGTCAGGGCGTCGTACTCCGGGTGGGAGGCAATGCGCCCCTCCCGATCCCGCCAGGGGTAGAGGGCGCAGGCGGTGTCCAAGAACGCCGCGCTCCCCACGAGCGCCCGGGCCTTGTCCCACTGGCCCAGGCCCCCCAGATGCGCCAGAATGATCTTGGGATAGGGAACCTGACGCAGGACATTTAGGAGCCTTTTCGGGCTTGCCAGGTCCTGCCCCGGATAGTTGGGGTCCAGCCCCGCGTGGATGAGCACGTATAAATCGAGCTCGGCGGCGTATTCGATGATCCGCAGATACCGCTGATCGTCCGCCGCCACCCCTTGAAAGAGCGGGTGGAGCTTTACCCCGGGGACATGGGCCTCGGCCAGGCCCTTCATGATCTCCCGGTAATTCTCGCAGTCCGGGTGGACGCCGCCGAAGGAGAGGAGGGGGCCGCCGGAGACGTTCAGCGCCACGGCGGCGCGGTTGATGGCATCAGCCTGATGGGGCTTTGTGACCACCGGCATCAGCACGGCCCGGTCCACCCCGGCCCGGGAGAGGGCCGCTTTAAGCCCCGCGTTTGTCCCGTCGGAGTAGCTTTTCATATTCGCGCCCGCCGCCAGCCCCGCCACGGCCCTGGGGGCCACGGCGTCGGGGAAGGAGTGGGTGTGAAAGTCCACGATCATGGAAAATGCCCCCTTTGATGGGGGTATTTTACCGCAGTAAAGAGAAAAATGCAAGGGGACGCCGGGAAATCCCGGAAAAGTCCCGGCGGGCAGTGGCTAAAATGCCGGAAAATGCGGGGATTTAACTTGATGAATTAATTAATTCGTAAAATTGGGGAAATGGCCCTTGACAGAAGCGCCTCCCGGTTGTATGATTGTTGCAAATCAGAAAGGCTATGACGGGAACAAAGACGTTCATTCCGCATTTCAGAGAGCCGCCGGTTGCTGTGAGGCGGTATCGGGTGTCCGCCGAACTCCTCCCTGAGCCGTAAGTCGAAACCTTCCGGGGGAGTAGGCGATACCGGGTCCTCCCGTTACCGAGGGGCCGCGTTATCGGACGCGGGTTGAGTGGGCGCTGCGCGCCAAGAAGAGTGGTACCGCGGAAGTTTCTTTCGTCTCTTTATCCAAAAATATTTTGAGTATTTTGGGTAATGAGACTTTTTTTGTACCCAAAATCACCCGGAAAGGAAAGTTTATGAAGGGCTTTGAAAAGTACACGCGCCAGTATTATCTCCCGGAGGGCGACTACACCGACTGGATGAAGCGCGACCACATCGAAAAGGCGCCCACCTGGTGCAGTGTGGACCTGCGGGACGGCAACCAGGCTCTGGTCATCCCCATGAGCTTGGAGGAGAAGCTGGAGTTCTTCGACCTTCTCGTGAAGATCGGCTTTAAGGAGATCGAGGTGGGCTTCCCGGCGGCCTCCGAGACGGAGTACGAATTCTGCCGGACCCTCATCGAGCGGGACCTCATCCCCGACGATGTGACCATCCAGGTGCTGACTCAGTCGAGAGAGCACATCATCAAGAAGACCTTCGAGGCCGTCTCCGGCTGCAAAAACGCCATCGTCCACCTCTATAACTCCACCAGCGTGGCCCAGCGTCAGCAGGTCTTCAAAAAATCGAAGCAGGAGATCATCGACATCGCCGTTTTCGGGGCGAAGCTCTGCCGCGAATACCGGGAGAAGACCCCCGGCAATTTCCGCTTTGAGTACTCCCCGGAGAGCTTCACCGGCACGGAGCCGGAGTTCGCGCTGGAGATTTGCAACGCGGTGAGCGAGGTCTGGCAGCCCTCGGCGGAGGACAAGGTCATCTACAACCTGCCCGTCACCGTCTCCCACTCCATGCCCCACGTGTACGCAAGTCAAATCGAGTACATGTGCAAGAACCTCAATTACCGGGACAACGTCATCGTGTCCCTCCACCCCCACAACGACCGGGGCTGCGCCGTGGCGGACACGGAGATGGGCATCCTCGCCGGGGCCCAGCGGGTGGAGGGGACGCTCTTCGGAAACGGCGAGCGCACCGGGAACGTGGACATTATCACCCTGGCCCTCAATATGTACTCCCAGGGCGTGGACCCCGAGCTCGACTTCCACGATCTGCCCGCCATCACCAGGACCTATGAGAAGGTCACCAGGATGCACGTCTACGAGCGCCAGCCCTACTCCGGGGCCCTGGTCTTCGCCGCATTCTCCGGCTCCCACCAGGACGCCATCGCCAAGGGGATGCACTGGCGGGAGGACCACCCGGAGGAGCCCTGGACCGTCCCCTATCTGCCCATCGACCCCACGGACCTGGGCAGAGTCTACGAGGCGGACGTCATCCGCATCAACTCCCAGTCCGGCAAGGGCGGCATCGGGTACATCCTGGAGACGCAGTTCAATATGGTCCTGCCCCCCAAGATGCGGGAGGACTTCGGCTATTTCGTCAAGGGCGTCTCGGACCGGGAGCACCGGGAGCTCCAGCCAAAGGAGGTCTACGACCTCTTCAACGAGCACTACTGCAACCGCAAGACCATCATGAACGTGCCGGAGGCCCACTACGTCCAGGAGCCCGACGGCATCACCGCCACGGTGACGGTGCTCTACAAGGGCGTGAAGCAGAAGGTCACCGCCTTCGGA
>CANQZF010000084.1 GCA_947628265.1 uncultured Oscillospiraceae bacterium | reverse complement strand
TTGTTGAGGACGTTCAGCATCTCCTTGATGTCCCAGCCGTAGCGGCCCATCAGGTACTCCATGATGGTGGGGTCGATGTCGCCGGAGCGGGTGCCCATGGGGAACCCGGCGAGGGGCCCGAGACCCATGGAGGTGTCCACCACCTTGCCGTCCACGATGGCGGCGAGGCTGGAGCCGTTCCCCAGGTGGCAGGAGATGATCTTGGTCCCCTCGGGATGGCCCTCTTTTCCTAAAGCGCGGAGGGCCTGGCCCGCGATATACTTGTGGGAGGTGCCGTGGAAGCCGTAGCGCCGCACGCCGTCCTTCTCGTAATACTCATAGGGCAGGGCGTAAATGTACGCCTTGGGGGGCATGGTCTGGTGGAAGGCGGTGTCGAAGACGGCCACCTGCTTTTTCCCGGGCATGGCGTCCATGCAGGCCCGGATGCCCATAAGGTTGGCGGGGTTGTGGAGGGGCCCGAAGGGGATGCACCGCTCGATGGCGGCGATGACGTCGTCGTCAATAAGGCAGCTCTCGGCAAACTCCGCGCCCCCGTGGACCACCCGGTGACCCACGGCGTCGATCTCGTCGGTGGAGGCGATGACGCCCTTTTCCGGGTCCACCAGGGCGTCCATGACGGCCTTGATGGCCTCGTTGTGGGTGGGCATGGGGATGTCCAGCTTCACGTCGTCCCGGCCCGGGACCTTGTGGGTGAGACGCCCGTCAATGCCGATGCGCTCGCAAAGGCCCTTGGCGAAAACCTGCCCGGACTCGGAATCCATGAGCTGGTATTTGAGCGAGGAGGAGCCGGCGTTAATGACAAGAATTTTCATTTTACTTACCTTCCCTTGTAAAATAGTCAGCGAGGGTATAAAATACACATAGTCATATTTTAAACCATTTTTACCAATGAGGCAATAGGGAAAATGAAAAAAGGAGTCCAATATGCTGAAAACCGGCGTCATCTGCGAGTATAACCCCTTCCACTTGGGGCACCTACATCAGCTTCAGATGGCCCGCAGGGCCGTGGGGGAGGGGTGCGCCCTTATCTGCGTCATGGGCGGGAATTTCGTCCAGCGGGGGGAGCCGGCGCTTCTCAATATGCACGCCAGGGCCGAGATGGCCGTCCGGTGCGGGGCGGATTTGGTGGTGGAGCTGCCGCTGCCCTGGGCTATAAGCTCCGCCGAGGGCTTTGCCTCCGGCGGTGTGGCGATTTTGGAGGCCCTGGGGGCGGACGCCCTCTCCTTCGGCTGTGAGTGCCCGGAGACGGAGCGCCTCACCGCCCTGGCCCGGGCCCTCATAAGCCCGGAGGCGATGGAACTTATAAAGCTCCACCTGGCCGCCGGCGTGTCCTACGCCACGGCCCGGGAGCGGGCCGCCGGGGAGCTTTGCGGGGAGGACGCGGCGCTTTTGAGGGAGCCCAACAACATCCTGGCTGTGGAGTATTTAAAGGCCATGGCCCTCCGGGGCTCGAAAATGCGCCCCGTGGCCGTGCCCCGCTTTGGCCCCGGGCACGACGGGGGCGAGGCGGAGGGCCTTGCCAGCGCCATGAGGCTCCGGGAGCTTGTCCGAAAGGGAGAGGACGTGTCCGCCCTCATGCCGGAGGAGGCCTTTGAGGTCCTGACGCGGGAAATTGCCGCCGGGCGGGGGCCCGTCTTTGCCGAAGCCATGGACAGCGCCGCGATGTACCGCCTTCGCACCATGACGGATGCGGAGTTTGAGGCCCTGCCCGACTCCGGGGAGGGCCTCTGGCGGCGCTTCATGCGCTGTGCCCGGACCGAGGCCACCCTGGAGGGGGTCCTTGCCGCCGCCAAAACCAAGCGCTACGCCCTCTCGCGCCTTCGGAGGATGGCGCTCTGGGCGTACCTGGGCTTTTCCCGGGAGGATCTGGCCGGGGAACCGCCCTATATCCGCGTCCTCGCCCTGGGGGAGCGGGGGAGAGAGGTCCTGCGGGAGGCGAAGGACGCCTCGCCCCTGCCCATCGTCACAAAGCCCGCCTCCGCCAAGGCGCTCACGGGCCGGGCCGGGGAGCTTTTCGAGCGCAACGCCAGGGCCGGGGACCTCTACGCCCTCCTCTATCCCGACCCCGCCCAAAGGCGGGGAGGGGTGGAGTGGACCGCCAGCCCCTTTGTCTTATAATTCCCGAAGCTCCGTGCCGGGGTAGTAGTTTGCCAAAATCTCCCGGAAATCCGCCCCCTCCGAGGCCATGACGTTGGCCCCGTACTGGCTCATCCCCACGCCGTGGCCGTAGCCGGTGCTGGTGAGGGTCACGGTGTCGCCGGAGGCCTCAAAGCTGAGGGCGGTGCTGCGAAGGCCAAAGAGGCTCCTAAGGACGGTGCCCGGGACGCTGACGCCGCCGATGGGGACGGAGCTTACGCGCCCGGAGCCCGTGAGGACCGGTTCCCCGATCCACGCCGACACCGGGCCGGAGAGGTCCGCCTCCGGGTACGCGCCCAGAATGGTGTCCCGGAACTCCGTGGCCGACACGGTGACGCCGGAGACGTAATTCGGCACCGTCTCGGCGCTTTCGGGGCTCTCCACGCTCACAAGGTAGGGGAGCGACGCGCTCCACACCGAGCCGCTGTCCTCCGTCCTGCCGGCGGAGGAGGAGTGGAACGCCGCGAGGGCCGGCTGGCCGCCGAAGGTCAGGATGAGGCCGTCGGTGTCGGACACGGCGGAGCGCGCCTTGGCGATGTTGGCCTCGTAGTCCGCGCCCCACTTATTTCGGAAAAAATCCTCCCCGTGCCACGCGGCGCAGCAGGCGCTGTCGGAGCAGATGTCCGCCCCCTCATGGGAGGGGTGGGCCAGAGTGTACATATAAAAGGTCCGCAGCGCCACGGCCTGGGCCCGCAGGGCCTCGGGCGCAAAGGCCACCGGCATCTCGGAGGCCACGGAGAAGGTGAGGTAGTCGAAAAGGCTCAGCTCCCGGACCTCCCCGCCGTCCAGGAGCCGCACCGTCACCGCGCCGTCGGAGGCGGGCGGGGAGTCCGGCACATAGAAGGGCGAGCCGCCGTCCTCCGTGGGGCCCTCCGTGACATCCGGGACCGGGTCCGTGGGCTCCGGGAGGGTGTTCCAGGAGGCCGCCACCGGGAAGATGAGGGCGAACAAAACAAGCGCCACCGACGAAAGAACCATCACTTTCAATGGATTTCCCCCTATCACGCCATTGACTTCCAGGGTCAGGCTGATGTAAAATAGTAAAGATAATGGGTGGGATTTGTCCCACAATCAAATGTATTATGATTGGGTGCTGCATATGCGAAAAAGAAATCTCGTCCCCATAGCGGCGCTGGCCGTGGGGGCCATAGGGGCCGTCCTCCGGCGCTGGGAGCTGGGGACCGCCTTTGAGGAAAACGGCCTTCCCATCCCCTGGGCCTCCGCCACCGTGACGCTGGCGCTGTTCACCGCCATGGCGATAGCGCTGTGCGCGGTCCTGGCGGTCCTTGTGGGCAGGAGCTTCGTGACGCCGGAGGGCTACAAGCGGGTCTTCCGGACGGACAGCTATCTCCTCTTCGCGGTCATGGCCCTGCTGGGACTGGCCGTGGCTGTGGCGGCGGTACTGACGGCCCTTGGGACAAAGGACATCCTGGGGCTGACGGGGGCGCTCAGATGGGTGTTCCTGGCCCTGATGGCCCTGGGCGGGCTGGGCCTGACGGTGATGGCGTACAGCGCCTACACCCAGAAGGACACGCCCCTCATAAAGGTGGGGACCCTCCTGCCCTCCGTCTTTTTCTGCCTCTGGATGGTGGCCCTCTACCGCCAGAACGCCGGGAACCCCGTGCTTTTGGACTACTGCTACAGCGCCCTGGCCCTGGGCGCGGCGGCAGTCAGCGCCTACTGCGCGGCGGGCTACGCCTTCGGACGCCGCTCCCTCCGGGGCACCGTCTTCATGAGCCTGGCCGCCATCTACCTCCTCGCCGTGGCCACGGCGGACCCCGCCCCCCTGGCCCTCAAGCTGGCCCTGATCGCTATGGCGGTCTTCCTCACCGTCAACACCACCTCCCTCCTCTCCCGCCTGACCCCCAAAGACCCGCCGGACCCGGAGGAAGAGGAAGAGTATCAGGAATAAAGACCTATGCCGCAAAGCGGGCGGGTTTAGAACCCGCCCCTACGAGAAAATTTGAAAGATTTCCCATTTAAACGAAACGATTTGAAATAATACCGTAGGGGCCGCCTCTCTTGGCGGCCCGTCCCGCGATTTCCCACGCACGTCCTGATAAAAAGGCTTGCGGCTACGCCGCACATGAAATCGTTCGCCGCAAAATTTTGCGGCGAAAACCTTTTTTTGGGGTGGTGTGTTTATTTTTACCGCAATACCAACCAACCGAGAATGGGCCGCCGTGGGCGGCGGCCCGTACAGCGAAATATGAGGTGATGCGGCAAACGGAGGACGGGCCGGCACAGTGCACCCAAGGGCATTCCCGCGGGTCTCGGCCCTTACGGCGAAATTGGATATTTTGCCGTTGATTGAAAATTGGGATATTATCCGGGACGGGTCGCCGAGACGGCGACCCCTACGGCGGGATTTTGGTTTTTCGCGTTTGTTGGAAACGGTTGCGTATCGGAGGACGGGCCGCCGCCCAGGTTGGCCCATCCCCCGTTTACTGCCGTACCCATGGACATCGCCGTAGAGGGACGGGTCGCCGTCCCCGGCGACCCGTCCCTCAATTTACATCCGGTCCCCCAACCAACGCACACGCTCCCTGTAGGGGCCGATGACCTCATCGGCCCATCTCCCAATTTTCCACCCGTCCCGATAAAAGGTTTGCGGCTTACGCCGCATATAAAATCATTCGCCGCAAATTTTTGCGGCGAATACCTTTTTGGGGATGGCGCGTTGATTTGAGGGTGAGATGTGACCCGAAGGACGGGTCGCCGGGGACGGCGACCCCTACGGCGTATCATTTGGTTTTTTGCGTTTGCAGGAAACGGTTGCGTATCGGAGGACGGGCGGGTTTGGGACCCGCCCCTACGGTTTTATTATAGGTCTTTGCGTTTGAATGGGAAAATCTATCAAATTTCTCGTAGGGGCGGGTCCCAGACCCGCCCGTCCCCAATTCAATATTTTTTGCGGGGCTTCGCCTCGCAAAAAATCCCTTTTGTTTTGCGCAGTGTGCGGCCCGCAGGGCCGTGCGCGGAGCAAAACAGCAGGAAAGGCCCCCTCGAATTCCGCAGAATTCAAGTGCCTTTTTCCGCACGCATCCCCTCTGACATAAAAGGCCGCAAAGCGGCCTTTTATGTCAAGGGTATAAATGATTGTACCATGAGGTCGATGGGGGACTCGGAGGCGCCGTCCATGTCCAGGTCGTAGCCGCCGATCTCCAAAAGGATGGCGCCGGAGCCGTGGCTGACCACGAAGAAGCACTGGTGGTAGTCGTCCTTCAGCACCGGGATATAGTAGGCCATGGCGTTCTCCGGGCCGAGGAGGCAGTCCTCGTAATCGTACTCGTCCAGGTCGTTCTGCAAAAGGAGGCCCCGGAGCAGGTCGTCCGCGGACATTTCGCTGTAGTAGGTGACGCTGACGTAGAGGTTTTCGTCGGAGTGGCCGATGTAGGTGTAGGTGTCGCCGTCGTCCCGCTCCTCCAGCTTGAAGACGGAGGTGTTGTAGATCATTTTATAGAGCCCGTCGTGGGTGTGCTGCTCGACGGCGGTGGGGTTGGGGTTGTCCGGCTCGCCGGTGGGGTCCTCCGTCTCGTCCCGGCAGGCGGCCAGGGACAAAAGTATGAGGACGGCAAAAAATACGCATAAGAATTTTTTCATTCAAATGCCTCCCGATCTTTTCGGATGGAGTAAAAATATCCGTACGGAACTGAAAATCAGAGAGAATTTCCACAGATAAAGGTATTATACCACTGTGCGCCGGCTATTTCAAGATACAATTCAATTACAGCTTTCCCCCGGTTTGTCACCGTTTGTCAGAAAAGCCTCAAAATCGATACCGTTCGCGGGCTTTCAAGCCGGCTCACTTTCTCCAGGTGGCGGGGCGGAGAAGAAGGAGCATGGGGAAGATCTCCAGCCGCCCGGCCAGCATGTCGAACATGAGGACAATCTTGGAAAGGGCGGAGAAGTCCCCGAAGTTCCTGGTGGGGCCAACGAGGTTGAGGCCGGGGCCTATATTGTTGAGAGTGGCGGCCACGGCGGAGAAGTTGGTGGTGAAGTCGAAGTTATCAAGGCTAATGAGGAGCATGGAGGTGAAGAACACCGCGATATACGCCAAAAGCCACATATTGGCGGAGGCCACCACCGCCTTGTCCATGGCCTTGCCGTCCATGCGCACGACGGAAACGGAGCGGGGGTGGATGAGCCTCCGGAGCTCCAGGCCGATATTTTTAAAGTACATCAGGATCCTGCTGACCTTGATGCCGCCCCCCGTGGACCCGGCGCATGCCCCCACGAACATGAGGCAGATGAGGATGGTCTTGGAGAAGGTTGGCCATAGGTCGAAGTCCACCGAGGAAAAGCCCGTGGTGGTCATGATGGAGGAGCACTGGAAGGCCGCGTGGAGAAGGGAGTACCCGAAGCTCCCAAAGCCGGAGCGCATCAGGTTCACGGTGATGAGGGCGATGGCCGTCAAAAAGACGAAGAAGTACCCCCGCACCTCCTCCATGGAGAGGGCAGAGCGGACCTTTTTGATGAGCAGGAAGAAGTAGAAGTTGAAGTTCACCCCGAAGGCGAACATGAAGACCGTCACCACGATCTGGATATAGGGGGAGTAGCTGGCGAAGGAGTCGTTCAAGATCCCAAAGCCGCCGGTGCCGGCGGTGCCGAAGGACACGCAGAAGGCTGAAAAGAGGTCCAGCCCGCCGAAAAGGAGCGCCGCGACTTCCAGAAGCGTCATGCCCAGATAAATCCCGTAGAGGGTCACCGCCGTGCGCTGGAGCCGGGGGACCAGCTTTCCCACGCTGGGGCCGGGGCTCTCCGCCCGCATGATGAGGATGCTCTGACCCCCCGCCATGGGGAGGAGCGCCAGGAGGAACACCAAAACCCCCATGCCGCCGATCCAGTGGGTGAAGCTGCGCCAGAAGAGGAGCGACTTGGGCATGGCCTCCACGTCGGAGAGGATGGACGCGCCGGTGGTGGTGAAGCCGGAGACCACCTCAAAAAGGGCGTCCACAAAGGAGGGGATGCGCCCGGAGATGAAAAAGGGCAGCGCCCCGCCCAGGGAGATGGCGATCCAGCTGAGGGCCGTGGCCACAAACCCCTCCCGGGCGTAAAAGACGGTATTTTTCGGTTTGCGCAGGGCCATGGCAAGCCCCGGCGCGGCGGTGACGGCGATGGCGATGAGGTAGTCCGCGGCGTAGGGCTCGCCGTAGAGGAAGCTGAGGCCCAGGGGGATGAGGAGGAAGGCCGCCTCGATGCACAGCACC
>CANQZF010000083.1 GCA_947628265.1 uncultured Oscillospiraceae bacterium | reverse complement strand
AAAGATGTAAAAGCCTATATCCGGGCGGCGGGTGGATTTCTTGTTCAGATGGATCACTTTCTTTCAGGTGGGATTGGATGGTAATTTATTTTCAGGCGTAGATCTCGGGCTTTAAAACGCCTATGTAGGGGAGGTTGCGGTAGCGCTCGGCGTAGTCCAGGCCGTACCCCACGATAAAGGCGTCCGGGCACTCAAAGCCCACGTAGTCGGCGTTGATGTCGGCCTTGCGGCGGGCGGGCTTGTCGAGAAGGGTGCAGATCCGGACGGAGGCGGGCTTTCTGGCCTCGATGTACTTTTTGAGGTAGGAGAGGGTGACGCCGGAGTCCAGGATGTCCTCGATAAGGATGATGTGACGGCCCTCCACGTTGTACGTGAGGTCCTTATTGATCTTCACCGCCCCCGTGGTGGTGGTGCCGGAGCCGTAGGAGGAGACGGCCATGAAGTCGATGTCGCAGTAGCCGTCCACGGAGCGCATCAGGTCCGCCATAAAGACGAAAGAGCCCTTCAAAACCCCCACGAACAGGGGATTTTTGCCCTCATAGTCCTTTGTGATCTGGGCGCCAAGCTCCTTAACGCGGGCTTGGAGCTCCTCGCCGGAGAAAAATACCCGGTCAATATCCTTTTCCAACATGTTTATCTCTCCTCCGTTTTTTGTATTTCTATTTTGACAGCCGGCTCTCCCACAGCCGGAAGGGTGGAGACGTCTTGCCCCAGGCCGTAGACGGCCAGGACCTTTTCGTCGTCCGAAAGGACCGGCAGACCGTCCCGCAGATGCCGGGGGATCTTCCCGTCGATCAGCAGCCTTTTAAGGCTCTTGCCGCCGGGTCTTCCCGGGAGCGTCAGCCTGTCGCCGGGAAGCCGGGGCCGGACCTTCAGGTTCCCCACAATTTTATCGCGTTTTATGAGAAAAGAAGTTAAGGAATTGTAAATCCCTGTGCCGGGAGCAGTCATAATTTCACAAATCACATGAAATCCCGCAACATCTATTATACCCCGCCTGTCAAGGGGGATCATGGCGGGCTCAAAAGCGGCGCTCTCCGCCTTTCCCAGCTTCAGAGACCCGTACTCGCGCCGCACGGTGACGCCGGGGAGGTCTAAGGACCAGACGGTGCCGCCGTTTTCCAAAAGCTCCGTCAGCGCCGCCACGTGGGCGCCGGTCAGGCCCGCGCCGCAAAATCTACGCAGGACCCGGGAGCGGACGGGGCGGGGGAGGGCCCGGAGCTCTTCCGCCGGAAGCCCGCCCTCCGAGAGGTTTTCTTCTATAAACTTTCGGGCAAGGCCGTCGAGATACGCCTCGTCCTCCCGCAAAAGGGCCGTCATTTCCGTGACGGAGACGGCGGGGTTTATCTTGCGCAGCACCGGCACCACCCGGTGGCGCAGGAGGTTGCGGGTGTAGTCGTCCCGTTCGTTGGTGGAGTCCTCCCGGTGGGGGACGCCGTTTTCAAGGTTGTACGCCTCGATCTCCTCCCGGCTCACCCCCAAAAGGGGCCTTATGAGCCGGCCCCGGACGGGCGGGATGCCGCACAGCCCCCGCAGGCCCGTGCCCCGGGCAAGGCGCATCAGCACCGTCTCCAGGTCATCGTCGGCGTTGTGGGCCGTGGCGACGCGGGAAAGTCCGTTCTCCCCGGCAATTCTGAAGAAAAAGGCGTAGCGCAGCTCCCGGGCGGTCTCCTCCACCCCCGCGCCCCGCCGCCTGGCCTCGGAGGCCACGTCGCCGGAGCCCACGAAGAGGGGGACGCTCATCTTTTCGCACGCCTCCCGGACGAAGGCCTCGTCGGCGTCGGACTCCGCCCCCCGGAGGTTGTGGTTGTAGTGGGCGGCGAAAAGGGGAAAGCCCAGCTCCTCCGAGAGCCCATGGAGCACGTGCAGGAGGCACATGGAGTCCGTCCCGCCGGAGACGCACACGAGCACCGGCGCGCCGGGGGAGAGCATACCGTATTGTTCACAAAAACCGGTCACTTTTTTCAAAAAAGCGCTGTCACTCATAAAAATAACGCTCAATCGTCGCCGTGCCGATGGTCCAGGGAGGTGAACGAGGCGAACTCCGGCATCCACCGAAGATCGATAGAGCCCGTCTGACCACGGCGGTTTTTCAGGATGATGCACTCGGCGATATTGGGCCGCTCCGTCTCCTTGTTGTAGTAGTCGTCCCGGTAGAGGGCCAGGACGATGTCTGCGTCCTGCTCGATGGCGCCGGACTCGCGAAGGTCCGAGAGCATGGGCCGCTTGTCGGACCGGCCCTCGCTGGCGCGGCTAAGCTGGGAGGCGCAGACCACGGGGACGTTCAGCTCCTTTGCCATGATCTTCATCATGCGGCTGATGTCGGAGACGATCTGCGTCCTGTTCTCCCCGTATTTGGCCGGTCCCCCGGAGGACTGCATGAGCTGGAGGTAGTCGATGACCACGAGCCCCAGATCCTTGACCCTCCGGCACGCGGCGTTGATGTCCGCCACCGTCAGCATGGGGTTGTCATCTAAGCGTATGTCCATGCCGCCGATGGCCACGGAGGCCTCGGCGATCCTGCGCCAGTCGTCCTCAGAGAGGGCACCGGACTGGAGCTTTTTCCGGTCCACCTGGGCCTCGCTGGAGAGGAGAGACATACAAAGCTGCTCCCGGCTCATCTCCAGGGAGAACACCGCCACCGTCTTGCCGGAGGTCTTGGCCACGTTGAGGGCCATGTTGAGGGCGATGGTGGTCTTGCCCATGCCCGGGCGGGCGGCGATGAGGATGAGGTCGGATTTGTTGAGGCCCATCATGGCGTTGTCCAGGTCGTAAAAGCCCGTGGACAGCCCCGGGATGCGGTTCCCGCTCTTGGCGGCCTCCTGCAGCTGGTTGTAGACGTCCACCAGGACCTTGGAGACGCTCTCCAGCCCCCCGGTGGTCCGCCCCTGGCGGATGGAGTAGATCTTCTGCTCGGCCAGCTCCAAAATGTCGTCGGCGGAGCCCTGGGACTCCATGGCGATGGTGTTGATCTCGCCCCCCGCGTCGGCCACGCGGCGCAAAAGGGCCTTGTCCCGGACGATGGCGGCGTACTCCATGACGTTGGCCGCCGTGGGGGTGATCTCCATGAGCTTCAAAATGTAGTCGTTGGTCCCGTCGGTGTAGGCGCCGGTCTTGCGCAGCTGGTCGATGACCGTCACGGGGTCGATGGCCATGGAGTAGTTGAACATGGACAAAACGGCCTCATAAATGGCCCTGTTCACGTCGGAATAGAAATCGTCGGTCTTCAGATACCCCAGCACGTCCGCGACGCACCGGGAGTCGATGAGCATGGAGCCCAAGACCGCCTGCTCCGCCTCCACGCTGTGGGGCATCTGGCGGGCGGTGAGCATATCGGGCATGAGATCACCTCCTGGCTCCCCGAAAGTGGGGGAGGGAATTTATACTAATCTCTAATCAAAAACACCAATTCGCGACGGTCTTTTTTGCGCCATGCTTCGTCATACGGCTTGACAATACATACAGTATTCTCTGCGCCGTATTCCTCGCCTGACGCAAAAAATCCTCGCCGCTCGGTTGGCGTTTTTAATCAGGGATTAGTATTACTTCATTTCGGTTATGAGAAGATGCACCGTGCCGGTGATCTCGTACCCCAGCTTGCACTTCACGTCATAGGGGCCGTAGGCCTTGATGGGGTCGGCGATGACGATGCGGCCCTTCTCCACCTCGATGCCGTGCTGGGCGCGCAGGGCGTCGGAGATGTCCTTGTTGGTGACGGAGCCGAAGAGCTTGCCGTTTTCCCCGGCCTTGGCGGAAATTTTCACCACCACGCCCTCCAGCTTTTTGGCGTTTTCCTGGGCCAGGGCCTTCTCCTCCTCAATTTGCCGGAGGCGCGCCTTCTCCTTGAGCTTCATGGTGTTCATGGCGTCGGCGGTGGCGGGGACGGCCAGCTTGCGGGGGAAGAGGAAGTTGCGGGCGTAGCCGTCGGAGACTTCCACCATCTGGCCCTTCTTGCCCTGGTCGCGGACATCCTGCTGTAAAATGACTTTCATCGGTTTAAATTCCTTTCTTATTATTCATTGGTTATGGAGTAGTCCTCCAGGTACTTGTCGATGACGGACAGAAGCTCCGTCACCACCTCCCGCAGGGACTTTCCGGCGATCTGCGCCCCGGCGGTGGACTTGTTGCCGCCGCCGCCCATGCGCTCCACGATCACCTGGACGTTGATGTCCCCCAGGCTCCTGGCGGAGATGTTCACCGTCTCGCCCATGGAGAAGACCACGAAGGACGCCTGGATGCCGGAGATGTTGAGGAGCTCGTCGGAGGCCTGGGCCGCGATGACCTTGCTCTCCACGCTCTCCGCCGCCGCGATGGCGATGCCGGCCTTGTAGATCTTGGCCTTCTGGACGATGGAGTACTTGGCCACGGCGGATTTGAGGTCGGACTGGAGAAGGTGCTTGACCTCCGAGGTGTCCGCCCCGGCCCGGCGCAAAAAGGCCGCCGCGTCAAAGGTCCGCCCGCCGGTGCGCAATGTGAAATTCTTGGTGTCCAGCACGATCCCGGCAAGCAGGGACTCGGCCTCCACCCGCAAAATGTCCGACTGCTCCACCATGTACTGCAAAAGCTCCGTCACAAGCTCGCTGGCCGAGGAGGCGTAGGGCTCATGGAAGGAGAGGGCCACGTTCTGGATGTAGTCGGCGGCCCTTCTGTGGTGGTCGATGACCGCCACGCGGTTGCAGGACTGGAGGAGCGACAGGCTCTCCACCTGGTCGGGCCGGTTGGTGTCCACGATGATGAGGAGGGTGGAGCCGTCCATGGCCAAAAGGGCCT
This sequence comes from uncultured Oscillospiraceae bacterium, assembly GCA_947628265.1. Taxonomy (GTDB): domain Bacteria; phylum Bacillota; class Clostridia; order Oscillospirales; family Oscillospiraceae; genus RUG626. The sequence continues at coordinate 2,666 of CANQZF010000083.1, read as the reverse complement.
CCTGGGGGTTGATGAACACGTCCTTGTATTCCGGGAGGGTCAATATTTTGTCGATGAGCTGCTGGCTCACCTGGGTCTCCATGTCGATGACGATCCGGGCCTGTTTCCCAAGGCTCCTGGCGGCGCAGCAAAGGCCAACGGCGGAGCCCACGGAGTCCATATCCGCGAACTTGTGGCCCATGATGAGGATGCCGGAGGCCGAGCGCATGAGCTCGGAGAGGGACCCGGCCATCACGCGGCTTTTCACCTTGGTGCGCTTCTCCGTGCCGCTGGTCTTCCCGCCGTAGAACTCGAAGTTGTAGCGGTTCTTGATGACCGCCTGGTCGCCGCCCCGGGAGAGGCTCATCTCCAGCGCCAGGGAGGCGAACTGGTATGTCTCCTCCAAATTCTTCCCGTCGGTGCCCACGCCGATGCTGACGGTGGGGTGTACCCCCTTGGAGGTGGCCAGCTCCCGGATGGAGTCGAGAATGGAGAACTTGGACTCCACATACCCGGGGAGGTAGCGCTCCTCAAAGATGAAGATGTACCGGTCCCGGTCGGAGCGGGTGATGTAGCCGCCCTTGTCCCTGGCCCACTCGGTGAGCTTGTCGTCGATGCTGGAGATGAGCAGGGATTTATCCTTCTCGCTCATGCCGGAGGTCAGGTCGTCGTAGTTGTCCACCATGATGATGGAAAAGACCGGGCGGGAGTAGGAAAACTCGTCCCGTATAAGGGCCAGCTCCGACTCGTCCACCCAGTAGGTGGTGGCCACGTAGTTTTTGACTCCCGGCGCGTCGGACCCACGGACCAGGTTCCCGAACACCCGGTAGCGCCGGCCGTTGAGGGTCACAAGGTCGGGGTACTCGTTCTTGCCCTCCATCAGCCACCTGGCGGAGAAGCCAGGGACGATGGTGGCGACGCTGGTGGCCAGAAGCCGCTCGCCCTGGCCGGCCAGGGCCAGGAACTGCTCGTTGGCGTAAAGGATCTCATTGTCATCCAGCGTGAAGGTGGCCATGGGGAAGGGAAAGCTCTGGAGCGTGTTCTTCGTGGCGTTGTCGATGTTGCTGGTCACGGACTCGATGTATTTCAGCATTTCCCGGCTCTTCCTGCGGTTGGCGATACGGGTGTACACCATGAGCAGGAGGATGATCACCACCTCCGCCACGGCCAGGTACAGGTTATATTCGCCCAAAAAGAAGGTGGCCACGGCAAACAGGATAAGCGTCGCCAGATAGAGGTGTATGTTGGAGCTCAATATGCTTTTCAGCTTTCGGTTCATATCGCGCCTCCCTCCAGGTGTGATCTGTGTAATCAAAGACATTATACCAAAAGATGCCGCGTGAAACAATATAAAATCGCAAATTATTTTTCTTTCCCCCGGAAAAGCTAATCAAACAGAAAAATAGAAACGGGGGATAGAGAATGAGAGCCATCGTTATGGCCGGGGGAGAGGGTACGCGCCTTCGCCCCCTCACCGAGGGGCGGCCCAAGCCCATGGTGGAGCTTTTGGGAAAGAGCGTGCTCCAAAGGACCGTGGAGCACTTGAAAAAATACGGTTTTACGGACATCTGCTTCACCCTCCGGTACCTTCCGGAGACGATAAAGGACGCCTTCGGGGACGGGGAGGAGCTGGGCGTCCGCATAGAGCACCGGGTGGAGCGGGAGCCCCTGGGGACGGCCGGGTCCGTCCGGGCATGTCGGGATTTCATCGGGGAGGAGGACGTGCTCATCATCTCCGGGGACGGGGTGTGCGACTTCGATTTAAGGCGTATCCTGGATTTTCACAGGGAGAAGGGGGCCGAGGCCACCATCGCCCTCTATGAGCACCCGGAGCCCACGGCCTTCGGCCTCGTTTTGACGGACAAGGCCGGGCGTGTCACGGGCTTTTCCGAAAAGCCCGCCTGGGACAAGGTCCTCACGGACCGGGTGAACACGGGCATCTACGTCCTCACCCCCGCCGTGGTGGACCTCATCCCGGAGGGGCGGGAGTACGACTTTGGAAAGGACTTGTTCCCCCGGCTTTTGCGGGAGGGACGGAGCCTCTGGGCCGTCCCGGCGGCGGGGTACTGGTGCGACATCGGCTCGCCGGAGGCGTACCTTCGCTGCTCGATGGACCTCATCCGGGGAAAAGCGGATGTGGACCTGGGCGCGCCGGAGATAAGCCCCGGCGTCTGGTCCCACGCGCCCCTCACCGGCGTGCGGGTGACGCCGCCGGTGTACGTGGGGGATGACTGCTGCGTTGCGCCGGGGGTGTCGTTGGGCCCCGAGGCGGTGCTGAGCTGCGGGACCACGGTGGAGCGGGGCAGCCGCCTTGTTCGCTGTGTGGTGAACGGGGCGTCCGTGGGGGAAAACTGCCGTTTGGAGGGGGCCGTCATCGGCCGGGACGCCACCCTGGAGAGCGGGGCCGGGGTGGGCCCCGGCTGCGTGGTGGGGGACCGGGCCCGTGTGGCCGCCGGGGCGGAGCTTATGCCGGGGGTCCGGCTCTGGACGGACCGGGAGGCCCCGGCGGGACGGGTCCTCAAAAAGAGCGTCACCGCCTCCACGCCCCGGGAGCCGGCGCGGTTTTCCGACGAAACGCGCATCCGCTCCGCCCTACGTGGCGCGGTGACCCCGGAGGCCGCCATGTCCCTGGGCTGGGCCCTGGGAAAGGACAGCCGGGTGGGGACGGCCCACTCCGGCGGGGAGGG
>CANQZF010000082.1 GCA_947628265.1 uncultured Oscillospiraceae bacterium | reverse complement strand
GGAGGCCAACCGCCCGGAACGGGCGGCTCTTAGGCCGGAGATAACCTTCGCGCTTGCGCGGAGGTGAAGCAAAGCGGCTCGCGCGAGGACGAAAAAAAGACCGTCGCGAATTGGTGTTTTTGATTAGGGATTAGTATAAATGGAAATTTAACGGAGGACAACATGAACAATATCTGGTCAGAAAATGTGCAGGGCGTTATGACGTTGTATCTTAGCCGAAAACTGAGATTTGATGATGTGTTCTTTGAACAGTATAAGCAACTGTTCAATATAGATGAAAATGCCGATATGAAAATATTAGAGATCGGATGCGGTCCCGGGGCACTTGCAGAATCATTACACAGATGGTATCCCAAGGCGCAAATTACCGCAATAGACAGGGACAGCAAATTCATTTCATTTGCGAAAGAGAACATTCAGGGAATTGATTTCAGGGAAGGAGACGCAACAAAGCTTCCATTCGGGGATTGCTCGTTTGACGTCACAATTTCCAATACGGTACAGGAACATATTGAACCAACAGTTTTTTGGGGCGAACAGTTGCGTGTGTTGAAACCGGGCGGTGTGTGCCTTTGCCTTTCCGCAAGGAAGGGCTTGCAGTGCGTCGCGCCGTGCCTGGAAACAACAGCGGCGGAAAAAGAATTTTGGAAAAGCATTCCGCAGTCGGAGGACGAATTGGAGAAGTATGGTGTCGCCCGATACCCGATGTCCGAGGCGGAACTCCCCGCGTCAATGGAGCATAATGGATTTTCAGATGTATCTATTGGGTATGCGATCATTGATCATACCCCGGACGCATCAAAGTATCCGGCTCAGATGGCAAAATCAATGATTGAAGCCATGCGGCAGTGTGATTTGGAGGCAATTCATTCTGTTCATTCAGATTGTGCCAAGAGGGTTATTTCGGCAGTGAACGCCAAATATGATGAGCGGCTTCGGCTGTATCGCGAGGGAATTAAACAGTGGGACACATCGGTTTCGGTGACAATGATTTTACGTGGAGTAAAAAGATAAAAACTCCTCCCCTCCGATGTGGAAGTGAGGAGTTGCATACCTGTATCAAAATCTTAAAGAACATAGAGCCTCCCCCGGAAAGGGGAAGGCTCTGTGTTTGTTTATATTTTCTTTCATATGTGCAGCATCAGCCGGGCCACCTGGAAGTAGATGAGGAGGCTCAGGGCGTCTACGATGGTGGTGATGAAGGGGCTGGCCATGACGGCGGGGTCGAAGCCCAGCTTTTTGGCGATCATGGGGAGGCTGCACCCCACGAGCTTGGCGCAGATGACGGTGAAGGCCAGGGTGATACAGATGACCAGATTTACAACCACCGTCACGCTGGTGTTGCCCAAGATCCACACGTCCACAAGCTGGATCTTGAGGAAATTCACCGCCGCGAGGCTCACGGCGCACAGCGCCGCCACGCGAAGCTCCTTCCACACGACGCGGAAGAAGTCGGAAAACTCCAGATCCCCCAGAGACAGGGCGCGGATGACGGTGACGGACGCCTGGGAGCCGGTGTTGCCGCCGGTGTCCATGAGCATGGGGATAAAGGCCGTCAGGGCCACGTAAGCGGCCAGGGCGTCCTCAAAGGAGCTGATGATGAGGCCCGTGAAGGTGGCGGAGACCATCAGCAGCAGCAGCCACGGGATCCGGGACTTCCACAGCTCAAAGGGGGAGAGCTTCAGATACGGCTTGTCCGTTGGGGTGATGGCGGCCATCTTCTCGATGTCCTCGGTGGCCTCCTCCTCCATGACGTCGATGGCGTCGTCCACGGTGACGATGCCCACGAGCCGCGTCTCCTTGTCCACCACGGGCACGGCGGACATATCGTACTTGGAGAGGGTGTTGGCCACCTCCTCCTGGTCGTCGGTGGTGGTGACGGAGATGGTGTCCGTGCCCATGAGGTCGGAGATGACCGCGTCGTCCTCCGCCAACAGCAGGGATTTGAGGGTCACATAGCCGACGAGGCGGTTATTGTTGTCCGTCACATAACAGGTGTAGATGGTCTCCTTGTCCACGGCGCCCCGGCGGATGCGCTTGATGGCGTCCTCGGCGGTCATGTCCGGGCGCAGGGAGACGTACTCCGTGGTCATGATGGACCCGGCGGAGTCCTCCGGGTAATTTAAAAGCTCGTTGATGGTCCGGCGCATTTCGGGGTCGGCGGACTTTAAGATGCGCTTGACCACATTGGCGGGCATCTCCTCGACGAGGTCCACGGCGTCGTCCACGTAGAGCTCGTCCACGACCTCCTTGAGCTCCGCGTCGGAGAAGCCCTTGATAAGGAGCTCCTGCTCGTCCGGGTCCATCTCGATGAAGGTCTCGGCGGCCAGCTCCTTGGGGAGGAGCCGGAACATCAGCGGGAGTCTGGTTTCCTCCAGCTCCCCCAGGACCGCCGCGATGTCCATGGGCTGCATGGTGACGAAGATGTCCCGGAGCGTGAGATACTTCTTCCCCTCGATCAAAGCCTCGATGGTGGAGGAGAGTATCCCGGTATTGGTATCTGCCATTTTTTCCACCTTGCTTTCTTAATTTTTAAAGATAGCAAGGCACAGTTGGTACTCAGATCACAAGCGGGACCAGGGCACGCCGGGTCCGCGCAGTCGTTCTCGACCCACTGTGCCTGTACTGCCGGCGTCCATGATCCCACCTCACTTGTTGTTGGATTTATCTTGGGTATGTACTTAGAATTTACACCTTTTTCGGAAAATAGTCAAGGTTTTCCGGAACATTTATCCATCCGCTTCGCGCATACCTTTCTCGCGGGCGGGCAAGCTAACCGCGAGGTGATATTCATGTACAACTACAGCTTCTATAACCTGTATAACGACGGTATGCCCATGGGCTTCGGCGTGGCGCTGGCGGCAAATCCCATTGCCTACGAGCGGTTCTCCAACCTCTCGGAAAAGGAGCGGGCGGAGCTTCTGGCCCGGACCCACGGCATCGAGTCCAAGGAGGAGATGCGCGCCTTTGTGGAGAAATTCGGCGCGGGTGCCCTTGAATAAGGCGTTTCCGGCGGCCTATGGGCCGCCGGAATCAATTTTGTTGTCTGAGCTTACGGCGGACGCGGTTTAAGTGCCGCTCGAAGTGGCCCCGGTCGATGAATTTCGCCAGTACATACTGGTCAAAAAGCGGCACGGTGCAGGAGTAAAATCCAAGCCGTGACCTGTATTCCTCCATGAGCCTCTCCGGGAGGACCATATACCCCATGCGCATGGAGGGGGCCAGGGAGTGGGAAAAGGTGTTGAGGTAAATAACCCGCTCTCCCCCGTCCATGGAGAAAAGGGTCTCCTGGGGCTTGCGGGTCAGGGAAAACTCGGAGTCGAAGTCGTCCTCAATGACGGTCCGCTCGCCCCTCGCCGCCCAGTCCAGGTACTCCCTGCGCTTGGCGGCGGTGGCGGTGACGCCCGTGGGGTAGCTGTGATAGGGCGTGACGTGGAGGACGTCGGCCCGGGAGGCAAGCAGCGCCCCGGTCCCGATGCCGTCCCCGTCCATGGCCAAAAGCTCGCATTTTGCGCCGCTGGCCTCATAGACCCGGCGGATCTTCTCATAGCCCGGGTCCTCCACGGCGTAGAGCTTATCCCTCCCCAGAAGCTGCACCAGCATCCCGTAGAGATACTCCGCGCCGGAGCCGATAATGACCCGCCCCGGCTCCACCCGCATCCCCCGGTAGCGCAGCAGAAAGGCGGCGATGGCGTTGCGAAGCTCCGCGCAGCCGAAGGCCGGGGGCTTCAAAAGGAGGCTCTCCCCGTATTCGGTGATGACCTCCCGCATGATCTTTGTAAGGGCTGAGTAGCGAAAGCCCAGGTCCTGCCCCGGCTCCCCCGGCTCCTCCCGCAGGGGTTCAAAGGCGCCGCCGCTGTGGGGACTGGCGGCGGGGACGGCGTCCGGGGAGGTGAAAAAGCCGCTGCGCTCCCGGCTCACGGCGTAGCCCTCGTCCACCAGGAGCTTATATGCCCCGTCCACTGTGACCACGCTGACGCCCAGGTGCTCGGCCAGGGTCCGCTTGGAGGGCAGACGGCTGCCCGGGGGGATGACGCCGGAGCGTATGTCCTCCCGGATGAGGGCGTAGAGCCGCAGATAGAGGGGCCCCTTCTTTTCGGTTTTCAAATCGTAGGTCAACATCTGGTTATAAATTATTTTCCTTTTCTGGGCATTTATTTAATATCAGCCTTGATTATAATGGTTTACAGTTCTAAAGTCAAGGAGGAACCCCACATGAAAACAAAATATTCCGTCAAGTGGCTGACCGTAACCGCCATGCTGATGGCCATGAACATCGTTCTCAGCATGGAGATCCTGAGCATCCCCGTCCCCGGCGGGCATCTCTACGTAAACGACGTGGTGATCTGCCTGGCGTCCCTGCTTTTAGACCCCGTGGGGGCCTTCGCGGTGGGCGGCATCGGGGCCTTTTTGGGGGACATGATCTTCTATCCCACCCCCATGTTCGTCTCCCTCGTCACCCACGGCCTTCAGGCGGTGGTCATCTCCGTCCTCTCCCGGAAGCTCTTCGCCGGCAAAAAGCCGGTGCTCTCCGCCGTCCTCGCCGTGACGGTGGGCGCCGTCATCATGGTGGCCGGCTACACCTTCGGCCGGGCGTACATATACTCCACCCCCGAGTACGCCGTCGTGAAGCTCCCCTTCCAGATCCTCCAGGCAGTCTTAGGGTACCTCGCCATCCCCCTCGTCTACGCCAGCGGCCTCAAAAAGGCGTTTGACAAGATGCTGAGGCGGGAGTAAGCACTCCGTATTTAAGTAGGGGCCGCCAAGATAGGCGGCCCCTATAATACTTGTGAAGGGCGTCTTTCCCTGGCGTCCTTTTTTTGTGCGCTTAATGCTTTTGGCGCGATTCCGGACCGACAGCTCAGCTCTTATCCCCCGGCTTGAAGATGACGCTGACAAGGTACCCGAAGAGCACCGCCGCGCCGATGCCGCCGGCGGCGGCGGTGAAGCCGCCGGTGAAGGCGCCGATGAGGCCGCGCTCCTCCACGGCCTTTTTGACGCCCTTGGCCAGGTTGTTGCCAAAGCCCGTGAGGGGCACGGTGGCCCCGGCCCCGGCCCACTTGACGATGGGCTCATAGAGGCCCAGCGCCCCTAAGAGCACCCCCGCCACCACGTAGATGGTCAAAATCCTGGCCGGGGTGAGCTTCGTCTTGTCCACCAAGATCTGCCCGATGGCGCACAGCAAGCCGCCCACGGCGAAGGCGCGAATATACATCATAACATCCATGGCTTACACCTCACTTCGTATTGGATATGACCACCGCGCAGGCGATGGACGGAATGGACTCCCCCTGCATGGTGGAGGTGGGGGAGAGCAGGGCCCCCGTGGCCATAAAGAGGATCCTCTGCCACTTACCGGCCCGCATCCCGTTCAAAAGATGCCCGCACAGCACGCTGGCCGCGCAGCCGCAGCCGGAGCCGCCGGAGTGGACGTCCTGCTTTTTTCTGTCGAAGATGAGAAGCCCGCAGTCGGCGTGCTTGGAGCGCAGGTCCACCCCGTCGGAGGCGAAGAAATCGCAGAGAATTTCGCTGCCGATGGCCCCTAAATCCCCGGTGACGATGAGGTCGTAGGCGTCGGGGCCCACACTGAGGTCCTCAAAGTGGGACTTCAGCGTGTCGTAGGCCGCCGGGGCCATGGCCGCGCCCATGTTGTTGGCGTCGGTGACGCCGTTGTCCACGATGCGTCCCGGTGTCACATGGGTCACATAGGGCCCCGGGCCCTCCGCCGTTAAAACCGCCGCGCCGGAGCCCGTCACCGTCCACTGGGCGGAGGGCGGGCGCTGCCCGCCGTACTCCAGGGGTGTGCGGAACTGCCGCTCCGCCGAGCAGAAGTGGGAGCTGGTCACGGCGAGGGCCGTGTCCGCGAAGCCCCCGTCGATGGTGAGGGCCGCCAGCGCCAGACTCTCGGCCATGGTGGAGCAGGCCCCGTAGACGCCGAACATGGGGATGCCGCTCTCCCGGATGCCGAAGCTGGTGCCGGTGCACTGGTTCAAAAGGTCCCCGCAAAAGACGCAGTTCACGTCGGAAAAGGACTTGGACGCCTTATCTAAAGCGGTGCTCACCGCCTTTTTCACCAGGGCGCTCTCGGCCTTCTCCCAGCTCTTTTCCCCCAGGAAGGAGTCCTCGCTTATAAAGTCAAAGCTGTCCTTTAAGGGCCCCTCGCCCTCCTTTTTCCCTACGATGGAGGCGTGTCCGGCAAAGGAGGGGGGATTTTGTAGGACAAAGGTCTGTTTTCCCGCAAGCTTTGTTGCCATATTTCTATCCCGCCTTTATCAAGTTTACCGCTTTAATTTTCCACGTTAGCGGACAAAAATTCATGGGGACGAAAAAATCGGGGGATTGGCAAAGTTTTTCGTTTTTTTGCGGATTTACTTGGCCCCGGCGGGCTGATATAATAAGGCAAAAGGGGAAAAAAGGGGTTGAGGGACGTGGAGGAAGTGGAGCTTGTGACCTCCGACGACTTTGACCTCAAAAAGATATTCGAGTGCGGCCAGTGCTTTCGCTGGAACGAAAACCCGGACGGGAGCTACACCGGCGTGGCCCTTGGAAAAGCCGCCCGCGTCCGCCGGGATGGGGAGCGGCTTTTCATCACCGGCACGGAGGACGACGTTCAAAACCTCTGGCGGGGCTACTTCGACCTTGACCGGGACTACCGGGTTTTGAGAAAAAGCGTCTGCGTGGACGACTATATGAGGGCCGCCTCCGACTTCGGCGCGGGCATCCGCATCCTCAATCAGGACAGGTGGGAGACCCTCTGCTCCTTCATCATCAGCCAGTGCAACAATATTCCCCGTATCAAAAGCATCGTGGAGGCCCTCTGCCGCGCCTTCGGGGATGAGGTGGAGCTGGAAGGGCGGGCATATTTCACCTTTCCCGACGCCTCGCGGCTTGCGTCCCTCTCGGAGGAGGATTTAGCCCCGATCCGCTGCGGCTACCGGGCCCCCTACATCCTCTCGGCGGCCAGGGCCGTGGACTCCGGGGCGTTGGACCTGGAGGCCCTTTCCAAAACCGACCTGGCCACGGCGAAAAGGGCGCTGATGGCCCTTCCGGGGATCGGGGAGAAGGTGGCAAGCTGCGTCCTTCTCTTCTCTTTGCGCATCGGCTCGGCCTTCCCCGTGGACGTCTGGATGAAGAAGGCCCTGGATCAGCACTACCCCGGCGGCTTCGACCCCGCCGTTTTCGGGGAAAACGCCGGACTTGCCCAGCAATACATGTTTTATTATCAGCGGGAAAACCCTTGACACGGCCCCGCTTTTTGTGATAGCATACGGACAAATTATTATACTTTTTGAGGGAGGATAAACTATGGCTTACATCTACCCGGAACCTTCGCGCACCTTCAGCGAGTACCTTCTGGTACCCGGCTACTCCGGCCCCAACTGCATCCCCGATAACGTGAGCCTCCGCACGCCTTTGGTGAAATACAAGGTGGGCGAGGAGCCCGC
>CANQZF010000081.1 GCA_947628265.1 uncultured Oscillospiraceae bacterium | reverse complement strand
GCGCCCCCTGGTCCGCCGTGGGCCAGAGCGCCCAGCAGCAGGCGGGGCGGTTTTCGCCGGGCGAAGAGAAGGCGGTTTTGAACGGCGGCCTTTTGTGGCAGGAGACGCGGCGGGAAAACCGGGAGCTGAAGCTGTCCGCCGCTGTGCTGAGTTTTGTCCCGGCGGGGGAAGACCGGGTTGAAATTATGCGGGTAACGCTGAAAAACGAGGGGTCCGAGGCCCTTGACCTGACGCCCGTGGCGGCCATACCCGTCTATGGCAGGTCGGCGGACAATATACGCGACCACCGCCATGTGACGAGCCTTCTACACCGGGTGGAGCTTCGGCCCCACGGCCTTGACGTGACGCCGACGCTGACCTTCGACGAGCGGGGCCACCAGCCCGGACGCGTCACCTACCGGGTGTGGGGCGGCGACGAGACGGGCAATCCGCCCCAGAGCTTCTTGGCCCTGACCCGTGATTTTGTGGGCGAGGGGAGCTGGGATTGGCCGGAGGCGGTCGTCCGGCCCTCCAGCGCCAACCGCCTTCACGCCGGACAGTGCGTGGACGGCGGAGAGGTAGCGGCGGTTCTCTTTTTCCCCGCGGTGACGATAAAGCCCGGAGAACGTCTGCGGTATCAGCTCGTGCTGGCCGTGGATGACAATCCCGCCCCGTATCTCCTGCCGGACACAGTGGACGCGGCCCTTGAGGAGACGAAGCGCTGGTGGAGCCGGAGGGCCGGTCAGAGCTTTTCGGCATTTGACCGGGACTTTCGCCCCTGGATGCGCTGGGTGGCTGTCCAGCCCACCCTCCGGCGTATCTGTGGATGCAGCTTCCTTCCTCATCACGATTACGGACGCGGCGGACGTGGCTGGCGGGATCTTTGGCAGGACAGTCTCGCCCTGCTGCTCACCGACCCCAAGGCGGTGCGTGGCGATTTGCTGAGCTATTTTGCCGGCGTGCGTCCCGACGGCACCAACGCCACCATCATCGGGAGCCGCCCCGGTGAGTTCAAGGCCGACAGGAACAACATTCCCCGCGTATGGATGGATCACGGCTTCTGGCCCATGCTGACCGTGGCGCTTTATATGGACGAGACGGGGGACACCGGCTTTCTTTTGGAGGAGCAGTCCTATTTTTCCGACGCCCTCCCCTGGCGCGGGGAGTGGCCGCGCACCTCCAAAAGCGACTGCGCGAGAACCGGGACAATACTGGAGCACATACTCACCGAATTTGTGACGGCCTATTTCGACGTGGGCGAACACGGCTTCATGCGCCTGCGGGGCGCGGACTGGAACGACGGGCTGGACATGGCCCGTGAGCGCGGCGAGAGCGTGGCCTTCACCGCCGCCTACGCCTACGGCTTTGAGCTGCTGGCCGGATTCGCGGCGGAGCTGGGCGGCGAAGTCAGGATAGCAAGGCCTCTGGCGGAGCTGATGTCCGTCTCTACCGACGACCCCGACCGCCGGCGGGAAGCTCTTATGGGCTACTGTAAAAAAATCGAAGGTGACCGGGAGACGGTCACCCTCTCCGCCTCCTCACTCGCTGACACGCTCCGGCAGATGGCGGATAACATCAAACGGCACGTAAACGCCACGGAGTGGGTGGGCGACGGGGCGGACCTCCACTGGTACAACAGCTACTATGACAACTCCGGCCGCCAGGTGGAGGGCCTTCGGGGGGAGACGGTCCGCATGATGCTGACGGGGCAGGTCTTTACCGCCCTCTCCGGCACGGCGGACGACAAGAGGCTTTACGAGATGGTTCGTGCCGTGGACTGGTATCTGGACGGCCCCGCCCGGGGCGGCTACTGCCTCAACACCGATTTCCGGGAGGTCAAGCTGGACATGGGGCGGATGTTCGGCTTTGCCTACGGAAACAAGGAGAACGGCGCCGTTTTCTGCCACATGGCGGTGATGTACGCCTACGCTCTCTATTCCCGCGGCCTTGCCAGGGAGGGCTGGCGGGTGCTGGAAAAGCTCTACCGGCAAAGTACGGATTTTCCACGCAGTCTCATTCTCCCCGGCATCCCGGAATACTTCGACGGGCGCGGACAGGGGATGTACCCCTATCTCACCGGCGCGGCAAGCTGGCTCCTGCTCACCGTGCAGACGCAGGTCTTCGGAGTCAGAGGCAGGCGGGGCGACCTGGAGCTTGCTCCCCGGCTGACGGCGGAGCTCTTTGACGAGAGCCACCGGGCGGAGATCCAGTGTACCGCCGCCGGTAGGAGATTGAAGGTCACATATGTAAACCCCAAGGAGCTTGACTGGGGCGAATACGACATTGCCACGGTGACCTGCGGCGAGAGAGCATGGAGGGCCTCCGGGGCATCCGTCGTGATAGCGCGGGAGGACCTGCCCCGCGGGGAGATCCGCCTGACCGTTACGCTGACAGAGAAAGGAGAAAAACAGGATGTTTGATAAGCAGGGCCGCTATGTGATAGAAAATTACGTGTCCAAGCCCACGTTTTCCAGCTTCCTTCCTGGCATCGCCGGTCCCATGGGCGTACCGGCGTGGTGCTTCTATGTGAACCGGGGCCAGGCCGTGTGCAGCTTCGGCGGCAGGGACCGGGATCACGCCATCATGGAGTTTTCCCCGGCGTATTGCGCCTACCGGGATGTGGGAAGACGGGGCTTTCGCACCTTCTGCCTTGTAAATGGCGCATACAGGGAGCTTTTCACCGCCCGTCCGGATATGCACATCGGTCTTGGCGAGCTTGAGATCACCGACAGCTCCGACGGGCTCGACGCCTCCGCGCTGTATTTCGGACTTCCCGGCGAGAGGTCGGCGGCGCTGGTCAGGGTCCTGACGGTTCGCAACACCTCCGGCGAACCGCTTGACCTTGAGCTCCTTGACGGGATGCCGGAGGTCGTGCCCTACGGCGTCGACCATGAATCTTTGAAGAATATGGCGAATCTCGCCGCCGCGTGGATGCGCATCGAAAATCTGGAGAAGGGTGCGCCCCTATTCCGCGTCCGCGCTTCCATGGAGGATTCCGCCCGCGTCACTCAAATCCGGGGCTGCAATTTTGCCCTGGGCTTTGCCGGCTCCGGCAATCTCCTTCACCCCTTAGTCGATCAACGGCTCGTTTTCGGCGAGGATACGTCTCTGACGACGCCAGAGGGCTTCCTTCGCGCGGGACTGGCGGGGCTTTCAGGGAAAAAGCAGATGACGGAGAACGCCTTCCCCTGTTGCTTCATGCCGATGACCGCCCGGCTCATGCCGGGGGACGAGTTGAAGATATACTCCCTCTACGGTCAGGCGGATACCGCCGGCGCTGTGGACATGCTCACAGGTAAGGTTGCGGGGCCTGAGTGGTTCGAGTTAAAGCGGCGTGAGGCGATCAAGCTCATCGACGGGCTCACATCGGCAATAGATACCAAAACAGTAAGTCCCGTCTTTGACGGCTACTGCCGTCAGACTTATCTTGACAACCTTCTCCGGGGTGGGGCGCCTTATTTCTTCGAGTACGGCGGCAAAAAGGCACCCTTCTACCTCTACTCCCGCAAGCACGGCGACCCGGAGAGGGAATATAACTACTTCTCTCTTGGCGGGGAGTATTTCGCCCAGGGCAACGGCAACTTCCGGGATGTGAATCAAAACCGCCGGTGTGACGTGCTGTTCGCGCCGATGCTGGGGGACAGGAGCATACGCACCTTTTTTGACCTCATCCAGCCGGACGGGTATAATCCGCTGGTTCTGAAGGCCGAGAGCTACACGCTCCCGGAGGAAAGCTTAAACACCGTACTTGAAACAATCCCCTCCGCCAGCCGTGAGCCCGCCAAGTCTCTGCTGTCAGCGCCCTTCACGCCCGGCGCGCTGGCGATGGCGGCGGAGGACTGGGGCCTTGACAGAGGGGCCGTTATGGCGCTCACCGCCATGACCCTGTGCCTTGCCCAAAGCGAGCCCAACGCCGATTTCTCCGAGGGGTATTGGTGCGACCACTGGACATATAATTTGGATCTCATCGAAAAATATCTGGCTGTCTACCCTGAGGCGGAGCAGGAGCTTCTCTTTGGCGGCCGGGATCACCGCTGGTACGCCCCGCGCGCGGCGGTCAAGCCCAGGGCGGAGCGGTATGCCGCCACTTCCGAGGGCCTGCGCCAATATGACGCGCTTAGGCCCGTCACGCCCACGGGAAAATGGGTCAAGACAGCCGACGGGGAGGACGCCCGAAGCGCCCTTATCGAAAAGCTCCTTCTCCTTTGTGCCGTAAAAGCCGCCACACTGGACGCCGCCGGTATGGGCATCGAGATGGAGGGCGGCAAGCCGGGCTGGTACGACGCGCTCAACGGCCTTCCGGGATTGCTGGGTTCGTCCACAGCCGAGACCTGCGAGCTTTTGCGCCTGGTGCGCTTCACCCGCGCCGCCGTGGGGCGCTTCGAGGGCGAGATTGAACTATACAGCGAAATTGCAGTGCTTCTGGAGGATGTGTCCAGGGCCTTCCGGGAGGTGGAGTGCCCCTATACCAGATGGGATCGGCTCAATTTTGTCAAGGAGAGATACAGAGCCTCCGTTGAAAACGGCTTCGCCGGTACCCGCAGGGAGCTCACCCCGCAGGACATTTTGAGCAATCTAAAAACGCTGGAATCGGCGCTGGTTCGCGGAATAGAGCGAGCCATGGAATATGGCGGCGGAATCCTCCCGACCTATTTCACCTTTGAGGCCGATAAAATCGCCGAAACGCCGGACGGCCTCATGCCGCGCAAACTGACGCCCCATCCGCTGCCCCTTTTCCTGGAGGGTCCGGTACACTGGCTGAAGCTCGGCAACACAGAGGAGGAAAAGCGCGCCATGGCCCAGCGTATCAGGGCCAGCGGGCTTTACGACAGGGAACTTCGGATGTATAAGGTCAACGAGAGCATCGCCGGTGTGAGCTTTGAGGCCGGTAGGGCCCGCGCCTTCTCTCCGGGGTGGTTAGAGAACGAGTCCGTCTGGCTCCATATGGAGTATAAATATCTCCTGGAGCTGCTGAAAAGCGGCCTATACAGCGAATTTTCGGAAGCCTTCCGTGATGCCGCTGTTCCCTTTATGGACCCCATTCGCTATGGGCGCAGTCCCCTTGAAAACGTGTCGTTCCTGGCGTCCTCCGCCAATCCCGACCCCTTCCGCTGGGGGAGAGGCTATGTGGCGAGACTATCCGGCTCCACGGCTGAGTTCCTTGAGATGTGGCAGATCATGTTCTTCGGAAAGCGCCCCTTCCGTAAGACCGGAGCGGGTCTTGCGCTGACCTTCACGCCGTTCATCCCCGCGTATCTCATTCCGAAGGACGGCTTTCTGCGGGCGACCTTTCTTGGCTCGATTCCGGTGACATACAAATGCCCCGGGCATTCCGATGGGGCACTTTTTCCGCCAGAATGGGTTATTAAATTCCGTGACGGCGGGGAGAAAGCCGTAGACGGCCCCGCTCTTGCGGAGGATGACGCCCGCGCCGTCCGAGACGGACGAGTGGCGGAAATGCTTGTCACCTTGAAGGAGGCGGAGTTATGAAAGCGACACTTATTGTCACAAATCTGGCCGAGGGGCTTTACTGGAGGGAAACCGAGCTCACAGGAGGTGAGCGGGATTTTTGCCACCAGGTCAACGTCTATCCCGGTCTGCGCCGTCAGACCTTCCGGGGCTTTGGCGGCGCGTTCACCGAGGCCGCAGCCAGATGCTGGCACGGACTCCCCACGGACAAGGCGGAGGAATTTCTTGAATGCTATTATGGCAAAAGCGGCCTGCGCTACGTCCTTGGCCGTGTACCCATGGGCAGCAGCGACTTCTCTGTGGGGAATTACTCCTGCGTTGACAGCGCCGATGAGCCGGAGGACGCCTTCAGGACAGCCGTGGACGACGGTTACCTGATCCCCATGATCCACGCGGCTCAAAGGGTATCAGGCAGCCCCGTGGGCCTTGTCCTCAGTCCCTGGAGCCCGCCCGGTTTTATGAAGACGAACGGCGAGCGCAACAACGGCGGGAAACTCCTGCCGGAGTACCGCGCTCGGTGGGCCGAATGCCTTGCCCGGTATGCCGCCCACTACCGAAGCGCCGGGTGTGATGTGCGCCTTATGACCGTGCAAAATGAGTCGGAGGCCGTGCAGACATGGGATTCCTGCGTCTGGACACCCCAGGAGGAGGGACACTTCGCCGCCGAGTATCTGCTTCCGGCACTCAAGGACGCCGGGTGCGGCGACGTGGGCATCCTCGCCTGGGATCACAACAAGGAGGGCCTTTTGAGGCGCGCGGAGGGGACCCTGTCCGTGCCCGGAGCGGCGGAGGCCGTGCGGGGCTTCGCCCTTCACTGGTACACCGGCGACCACTTTGACGCTCTCCGCGCCGCGCGTGAGCTTTGGCCCGACAAGGAGCTGTGGTTTACGGAGGGCTGCGTGGAATACGGACGCTTCGGCAGCATGACGCCTCTCCGGAAGGCGGAGATGTACGCCCACGATATCCTTGGAAATCTGAACGCGGGCATATGCGGCAGCATCGACTGGAACCTCCTGCTGGACGCCCACGGCGGCCCCAACCACGCGGGCAATTATTGCGAGGCCCCGATCATGCTGACCGAAGCCGGAGACGGCTTTATAAAAAACAGCGCGTATTGGTACATAGGCCACTTCTCACGGTACATCGTCCCCGGCTCCGTACGTCTGGCGTCCTCCACCTGGACCACGGACGTTGAGTGCACAGCCTTTGAGGCCCCCGACAGTTCCCTCGTCCTCGTGCTCCTCAACCGCACCGACGCCCCTCTTCCCATCTCCATCCCCACCCCCGAAACAACCCTGAACTTCCCCCTTGCCGCACATTCCATCGCTACGGTCAGTATTTCAGCTTGAGCGATCTCCTAAAGCCCACGGATCTTATTTTCATATGGGCAGAACAGACGCAGTAAGTTTTAATTTGTTCAAATGATACCATATAAACACCCCACATATGAATCTAACTGTCATAAAAGTAGATTTATATGTGGGGTACGTTGTAATAATTGTTTGTTTTTATATTTTGGGAAGCTTGACGAAGTTGAAGGGGGGTATCAATACTTATCTAGGAGTTAGAGATCCTTTTCCTAAAATCCTGCCCTTTTCTGATTGTCCATATTTTATTTGCAATTTTCCTCTCTGTCATTTATAATAATAGAAGACAGATCATTTTGTGATGATACTATCAATGTGACAGCCACATGATGGTCTTGCAAAGTCTTTATGATATGGGTAAACTGCCCGTGAGCATCTCGGCCATCAGTCTCGCCCCCAGTGTGAAGGCTTCACGGAAGCGTTTTTCCTGAATGATATAGGTAGCCTCAAGCCGGTCATCCTGAATAGCATGGAGCAGGGCTTTTTCCTGCTCGTTCAGGCTTTCTTCAAGCTTGTCCTCGTTTTCATGCATTCGCTTCAATATAGCCTTTACCTCCGGGGTAAGCTTGCCCATCTGTTCGACCGGGCGAATATTGCCGTAGTATAGTTCGTTTATAATGCTGTCCATATTAAGCCCTCCCTCGTATAATAAGATTTGACAGGAATTTTGTAAGTGTTATCTGTCATTCACTCCGGAAAAACCAGCAGGCAAAGGG
>CANQZF010000080.1 GCA_947628265.1 uncultured Oscillospiraceae bacterium | reverse complement strand
GGACGGCCATGGCTTTCTTTACGGTGTTGGGGGTGTCGTGGAGCTTCAGGTCCAGGAAAATTTTGTGGCCCCTGGCCTTGATGTCCCTCACGATGGACGGGCCCTCGGCGTAGTAGAGCTCCATGCCGATCTTGACGAAGGGCTTCTCCTCCTGAAATTTGTCCAGGAAAGCCATCGTCTTCTCCCTGCTGTCAAAGTCCAGAGCGATGATGACGTCTTTACCCATGGTGTGCGCCTCCTATGATTTCTTCCAAACTTGTGATGCCGTATTTGTCCATGACACGGGGCAGGTCCGCGATGATCTTCGGACAGGCCCAGGGGTCCGTCAGGTTGGCGGCCCCCACCTCCACCGCCGTGGCCCCGGCCAGCATCAGCTCGATGACGTCCTCTGCCGTGCTGACGCCGCCCATGCCGATGATGGGGATTTTCACGGCCTCATAGACCTGCCACACCATCCGGAGGGCCACCGGGAACACCGCAGGGCCGGAGAGCCCCCCGGTGACGTTGCGGATGACAGGCGCGCGGCGTCGAAGGTCAATGCGCATCCCCATGAGGGTGTTGATGAGGCTGACGCCGTCCGCCCCCGCGTCCTCGCAGACGCGGGCGATGGCGGCGATGTCCGTGACGTTGGGGGAGAGCTTCATGTAGACGGGCTTTGTGGTGACGGCCTTGACGGCTTTTGTCACCTGGGCGGCGGACTCCGGGCTCGTTCCGAAGCTCATGCCGCCGTTGTGGACGTTGGGGCAGGAGATGTTGACCTCGATGAGGCCCACGCCCTCCTCCCTGTCGATGCGGGCGCAGCATTCGACGTACTCATCCACGGAAAAGCCGGAGATATTGGCTATCACGGGCTTGTGAAAAACCCGCCGGAGCTTGGGAAGCTCCTCACTTATCACCTTGTCGATACCGGGATTTTGGAGTCCCACGGCGTTGAGCATCCCGGAGGCCGTCTCCGCGATGCGCGGCGGGGGATTTCCGAACCGGGGCTCCCGGGTGGTGCCCTTGAAGGAGAAGGAGCCGAGGCAGTTGATGTCGTAGATTTCCGCGAACTCGTACCCGTAGCCGAAGGTCCCGCTGGCGGGGATCACGGGGTTTGTGAGGGTCAGCCCCGAGAGGGTGACGGACGTGTTCACCATACGATCTCCTCCTTTGTGAGTACAGGCCCGTCCTTGCAAACGCGCTTGTGGCCCCCGGTGGTCTTGCAGGTGCAGCCCATGCAGGCCCCGAAGCCGCAGCCCATCCGCTCCTCGAAGCTGAACTGCCCGGAGGTGACGGACTTATCGTAGACTGCCCGGAGCATGGGCATAGGGCCGCAGGTGTAAAAGTAGGTGTAGGGTATGTCCATGGCGTTGGTGACAAAGCCCTTGACGCCGCAGGAGCCGTCCACTGTGGTGACGAAGGTCTCCACCCCCAGGGCGGAAAACTCGTCCTTGTAGAAGACCTCCTCCTTGGCGTTAAAGCCCAGGATGGCCGCCGGCGTCTTTCCCTCGGAGAGGAGCTTTTTCGCCAGGGCGTAGAGGGGCGGGACGCCCGCGCCGCCGCCGATGAGCAGGGGGCGCTCCCCGGAGGGGGCGGTGTCGTAGCCGTTGCCAAGGCCGGTGAGGGTGTCGATCTGCGCCCCCGGCGTAAGGCCCGCCATATATTCAGTCCCGTGGCCCACCACCTTATAAATAAGGGTGAGCCGTCCCGGCCCGAAGTCGCACACGGAGATGGGCCGCCGGAGGTAGTACCCCGGGAGCTTCAAATTCACGAACTGCCCCGGCCGGATGCCCTCCGTGCCGCCGGAGAGCACCATTTCATAAGTGTTTTTGGCGATGGGCCTGTTTTCGAGAATGGTAAATACCGTATCAGTCATGGTCGTCCCTCCATACGATGCTCCCGTCCGCCACGGTCATGAGACAGCGCCCGTAGACGCGCCATCCGTCAAAGGGGGTGGAGCGGCCCAGGGAGAGAAATTTCGAGGAGTCTATCGTAAATTCGTGTTCCAAATCGAAAATCGCGAGGTTGGCCCGCTCCCCGGGCTGGATGCGCCCTCCGGGAAGGCCGAAGCGGCGGGCCGGGGCGATACTCATAAGCTCCACAAGCCGCTCAAGGCTCGTGATCCTCCCCCGGACCAGCTTTGTGTAGAGGACCGGGAAGGCGCACTCCAGCCCCACGATGCCGTTGAGGGACCGGGCAAGGCCGCCGGACTTCTCCTCCTTGGCGTGGGGGGCGTGGTCCGTGGCGATCATGTCCACCGTCCCGTCGCAAAGCCCTTCGATGAGGGCGTCCCGGTCCGCCTCGGACCGGATGGGCGGGTTCATGCGAAAGCGCCCGTCGTCCTGTAGGTCCTCGTCCGTCAGCGTCAGGTAGTGGGGCCCTGTCTCACAGGTGACGTCCAGCCCCTCGAACTTGGCAAGGCGCACGAGCCCCACCGTCTCCTTTGTGGAGACGTGGCAGACGTGGTAGGCGCACCCCGTCTCCCGCACCAGCTCCAGATCCCGCTCCACCTGGCGCCACTCGCTCTCCGGGTCGTTGCCGGTGAGTCCGTGGGCCCGGGCGTAAGCGCCGTCGTGGACGGCCCAGCCCTTTTGAAGAAGGCTTTCGTCCTCCGCGTGGGCCACGATGGGCTTTCCAAGGCTCTTCGCCGTCTCCATGGCCCGGCGCATCAGCGCCTCCGACTGCACGCCCCGCCCGTCGTCGGAAAAACCGGCCACATAGGGGGCCAGCGCCGCCATATCCGAAAGCTCCCCGCCGCCCTCGCCCCGGGTTATGGAGCCGTAGGGGGCCACGGTCACGGCGGCGTCCCGGGAGATGATGTTCAGTTGAACGTTTAAGTGCTCCAGGGTGTCCGGCACGGGCTTTAAATTCGGCATGGCGCACACCGCCGTGTACCCGCCGTGGGCCGCCGCCAAAGTCCCGGCGCGGATGGTCTCCTTGTATGCAAACCCCGGTTCCCGCAGGTGCACGTGGGGGTCGATGAGCCCCGGCAGGGCGGCGGCGCCCTTAAAATCAAAAACGGCAGCGTCACCGCCAACAAAAAGGCCGGAGCCCATGGCGGCAACGATGCCATCGGAAATCAGTATGTCCGCCTTGCGAAAGGCGTTTTGGTGGAAAACGTTCAGGTTTTTGAGAAGGTAGTTCATAGGGCCTCCCTTGTGATGAGCCGGTATAGGGGGGTGCGTTGAGCGGTGACGGTGTGAAAATCGAAGGTGCGGCAGACGGGCGGGTTTGGAACCCGCCCCTACGAGAAGACCGAGGGTTTCCCATAGAAGCGGGCACGTTCAAGTTTGTTCGTAGGGGAGGGTTCTAAACCCTCCCTCTCCCAAGGGGGCTTTCGAGCCAGTTCAGGAGTGTCTCTCCTTCACCACCATAAACGCCTCGTCGGCGATCTCCAGGGTGTCCTCGATGTCCTCGTCGGTGAGGCTGGCGTTGATGAAGTGGTTGTGGTGGTTGGTGAAGAAGACGCCGCGCTTGACGCACTCGGCGATCCACTCCTGGTGGAGCATCAGCGTCGGGTCGTCGGCGATGCGCAGATAGAAGAGGCTTGGCACGCCGGAGACGTGCAGATCGTAGCCGTATTTGAGAGCCGTGTTGATGAGCCCATTTTTTAGCTTCGTGCCCTTGTCGATGAGCAGCTGGGGGCAATTAAGGCGCTTCATCTTCTGGATACAGGCGATGCCAGCGGCGAAGGGCACGGCGCTCATCCAGTAAGAGCCCGTGAAGCTCAAAGACGAGACGGAATTTTTCAAAAATTCCCGCCCGCAGAGGGCCGAGACGTTGTACCCGTTAGCCAGCGCCTTGCAGAAGCAGATGAGGTCCGCCTTGAACCCGAAGTAGTGGTCGCTCCCTGCCATGTCCAGCCGGAACCCGGCGCGCACGTCGTCGATGATGAGCACCGTCCCCGTGTCGTCGCAGAGCTTGCGGACCTTCTGCCAAAAGCCCTCCCGGGGGAGCTCGTTGTCCGCGAAATTCCCGTGCATGTAGGGCTGGGCGATGACACAGGCGATCTCGTTTTTGTTCTGCTCAAAGACCTCCTGGAGCTCGTCAAAATCGTTCCAGGTGACGTAAAGGTTGTTGGCCACGTCCTCCTCCAGGATCCCGGCGTAGTCGATCTTCTGGGTCCAGGGGGAGACGCCGTGGTAGTAGCCCTTGAAGAAGACGATCTTCTTCCGGTGGGTGTAGGCTCTCGCCGTCATGACAGCGCAGGTGGTGACGTCGTTGCCGTTTTTGGCGAAAAACGCCCAGTCGGCCGAGTCCACCGTCTCCACCAAAAGGTCCGCGAAGTCCACCATGATGGGGTTGGGGAGGGTGGTGCAGTCGGAGATGGCCCGCTGTTTTGCCGCCGCCTCGTCCACGTCCGGGTCGTTGTAGCCTAAGACATTGGGGCCGTAGGCGGCCATGTAGTCGATAAATTTATTCCCGTCCAGGTCCCAGAGGTAGCTGCCTTGGGCGCGGGAGGAGTAGAGCGGGAACGCCTCCACGGGGATGTAGCACCCCTCGGCGGGGCCCTGGTGGCCGTAGATGCCGGAGGGGATAATTTTACAGGCCCGCTCAAAGGCGGCACGGGACTTGGGATATTCGTAAACCTTTCTCATACGCTCACCTCACGCAAGATACATGGACACGCGATCCAAAATCCTGTTCACGTTGTCCACCATGGAGATCATGCCGCTCATGCGGACCTTGCCGGTCCCCACGCACACAACGCCGTTGACCTTCCCGTCGAAGAGCTCCCGGGCGTCCTCCATGGAGGCGAACACCATGTTGCTCATGGGGCTGTCCGTGGGGGTGTGGACGGCGGTGAGGACGTGGTTCCGGGCGTGGATGTACCCCTCCGGGCCGCCCTCGATGGCTATGCGCACGTCCCCGTCCACGATGTAGGAGGCGCTGGCTCTGCCCACCTTGTCCACGTTCCCGATCTGGGCGATGGCGTCTAAGATGAGGTGGAACATGATGGTGGTGCTGACGCGGAAAAACTCCGGGTCATCGAGAGCCCCCTCGGCGGGCCGGAGGTACGCCGTCAGCTTGTCCGTCAGGGCCGTGAAGTCCTTCAAAAGAAAGCCGATCTTCGTAAAGCCCTTACTGGGGATGGGCGTCACCGTGCCGTCGATGAGGCCGTTAAACTTCTTGCAGGAGGAAAAGGGCAGCTTTATGTCGCACTTGTCCACGCCCTCCGTCACCGTGCAGACGCCGTCTTTGAAGCGGATGGTCCCCTCCGGGCCGTCCTTCACCGTGATGCCGATGGCGATGTCCTTGCCCTCGATACGCTTTTTGCATTCGCCGTCCAGCTCGCAGAGCTTCGCAAGCCCGCCTAAAACGGCGTGGAGATTGATGAACGCCAAAGTTTTCTCATCCATAGGACCGCCTCCTTATATTAAGGTAATAAACGCTGTTGGTCCCTATTATAAAATGTTTCCCCACTTAATGCAACCCCCAAAACGCCATAAAAATAGCCCCCCAAAAGGGGGGCTGAGTCGTTATTTCAGGTCCTCGCCGTTTAAGAGCTTCGCCACGGGCTTGATCTGATAGAAGAGAACGAAAACCACGGCGGCCAGGACGATGCAGGGGCCGGCCCAGGAGATGTTATAGATGAAGGAGTAGAACCAGGGGTTGGTGAAGGTGATACCCAGGAAGTCCCAGGGGTCCGCCGCCGACAGGTTCCTGGCCCAGACGAAGACGCCCACCAGGTAGCTGGAGAGGAACATCAGAAGGCCGCCCACCAGGGAGCCCCAGACGCCGCCCAGCTTCACCTTTTTGAAAAGGCCCGCGCCGAAGCCGAGAAGCGTGAAGGCCAGGAAGTAGTCGCAGATGATGGTGGTCCAGTCGATGGACACGCCGTTTCCGCTTATGTAGTTGAGCGCGCCGAAGACGAAGCCCGCCAGAGCCCCCCAGCCGCAGCCGTAGCGCACGGCGAAAAAGACGATGGGCAGGAGCTTCAGGGTGATGGAGCCGCCGTCGGGCAGGTGGTAAAAGGCCAGGTAGTCCAGCAGCACCGCCAGGCCCACCATGACGGCGCCCTCCACCAGCATCTTTGTCTTCTTGTTGAGTTTCATATATATCCCTCCAAAAAATATTTGCGCCCGGAAAATGCCGGACGCAAAGAAAGAGGGCAGAATGAGCCCCGGTATTTCCCTACGCTGGCATTACCCAGATCAGGTGATAGGTCATGGGAAGTCACCCATATCTCAGCCCTTCCGTTCGGGCCCCCTGTTGTATTTTGGATTTTAGCACGATATTTTATTACTGTCAAGGGCAAATCACAAAACCCCGGTGAGGTCGAAGTCCGGGGTGTACTCCTCCTTCGCCGAGGACAGCTCCTGGAAAAAGCCGTCCTGGATGGGGCTTGCCTCCAGATACCCGGCGGCCCTCTCATACTCCTCCGGGGTGAGACGGCGGTTTAGCTCCGGGAATTCCGACGCCCGGCCCATGGGGGTATACTGGGCCATCAGGGAGAAGAGGACCTCCCCGGGGGCGAAGGTCTCCCCCACCCACTTAATGACCCGGCGGGTGTTCTCCAGGGCGTTTGGCAGCACCAGGTGCCGGATGATGACGCCTTTTTTTATAATGCCGTCGCCGTCCAGCTCAAAGGGCCCGACCTGGCGGAACATCTCCAAAATGGCCTTTTTCGCCGCCTCCGGGTAGTCCGGGGCGGCGGAATATTTTTGCGCTAACCCGGCGTCCATGTACTTCATATCCGGGAGGTATACCTGGACCTTTCCCGCGAGGCTGCGCACCTGCTCCACCGTCTCGTAGCCGGAGGAGTTCCACACCACCGGCACGGGCAGGGGTTCCCGGAGGCTCTCCAGCACCGCCGGGAGGAAGTGGGAGGCGGTGACGAGGCTTATGTTGTGGACGCCCTTTTCAATGAGGCGGAAATAAATTTCCCGGAGCTTCTCCGGCGTCACGGGGACGCCGGCCTCCCCCCGGGAGAGGCCGTAATTCTGGCAGTAGACGCACCGGAGGGCGCAGCCGGAGAAAAAGACCGTCCCGCTGCCGCGCTCCCCGGACACCGGCGGCTCCTCCCACATGTGGGGCGCGGCCCGGGCCACGCGGGCGGTCAGGCCCTCGCCGCAGACGCCAAGGCCCGTGAGGGCGTCCCGCTCCGCGCCGCATTTTCTGGGGCAAAGACTACAATGAACCGGCATAATTTCCGCCTCCGCCGTTGACTTTCTTTTCGACGGGACTATAATATATTCCATCATTAAATTTGTCAAGGAGGCCGCGCGCATGAAGATCGTGGTATTGGACGGGCACACGGAAAACCCCGGGGATTTGAGCTGGTCCGGCTTTGAGGCGCTGGGGGAGCTCACCGTCTATGACCGCACCCCGAAGTTCGACGACGCGGAGATCATCCGCCGCATCGGGGACGCCCAGATCATTATCACCAACAAGACCCCCGTGCGGGCCGCCGCGCTGGACGCGTGCCCGAACCTCCGCTACGTGGGGCTTCTCTCCACCGGGACGGACGTGTGCGACTGCCAGCATGCCGCCGCCCTCGGCATCCCGGTGAGCAACATCCCCGCCTACTCCACCGCCGCCGTGGCCCAGCACGCCATCGCGCTCCTTTTGGAAATCTGCTCCAAGGTGGGGGT
>CANQZF010000079.1 GCA_947628265.1 uncultured Oscillospiraceae bacterium | reverse complement strand
ACGCCGCCGCCATGGGCGGGGTGGACGCCATCGTCTTCACCGCCGGCGTGGGCGAAAACGACGCCGATATGCGCCTTCGCATCGCCTCCGGCCTTGAGTACATGGGCGTGAAGCTCTGCGCCAAGCGCAACGCCACCCGCGGCACGGAGGAGATCTCCGCCGACGACTCCAAGGTCAAGGTCTTCGTCATCCCCACGAATGAGGAGCTTATGATAGCAATGGATACAGCCCGTCTGGCTTGAAAGGCCGCTTTGCGGCCTTTCAATGCCAAGGGGAACGTGCGGAAAAAATCCCTGAATTCTGCGGAATTCAGGGATTTTTTCCTGCTGTCGCCCTGCGCGCGCCGCCGAAGGCGGCACACTTGGGCGACAAAAGGTAATTTTCGCAACGTACATGCCGCCGCGAAAATTATTAAATTAAGGGGCGGGGGATTACCAGCGGGCGAATTTTCCGTATTCGATGCCGCCGTAGAGGTCCTCCACGCGCTCCCCGTCGGAGGCGGGGCGGCGGGTGAAATAGAGGTTTCGCAGCTCCTCATAGCGGCGCTGGAAGAAGCTGGCGGGGCCGGGGTTCTCGTCCACCAGCAGATTGGCCGCCAGGCCGTAGTGCATGACGCCCACAGCGTAGGCGTCGTCGATCTTCAAAATTGGGTCGTCCATGGCCTCCACGGCGGCGAAGCTCCCGGGTAGGCCCGCCAGGATGCGGTACTCGGAGATCATCATGTTGACGATCCCCGGGGCGCGGACCCGGTACTCCGCCGTGTCCCGCGCCCCCGGCGCGCCGGAGGCGTCCAGCTCGTCCATGAGGCCCATGGCCGCCGTGAAAATATCGTTCAGCGTCTTCATGCGTCCCGCTCCCCGGCGATCTTCGCCGCCCTCTTGGCCATGATGGCCGCCTCAAACCGGGGCACGTACCGCATGGGCTGCGTGCCGTCGGTGATGCCAAGGTCCATAGCCTCCTGAAGCTCCCCCTGGGCCCAGTCCGGCGCGGGCTGTGATGCCAGCTGGAGGTTGAGCTTATTTACGATGTCCTCGCCGCTGAGCCTGTCCAGAAACTCCTTGAAGAGCGCGTCCTTCTGTTCCTTTGTCATTTCCTCGTCCTCCTCTAAAAGATTTTTTACGTCCCCGCGAAAATCGTCCATGGTCCTCCCGAACCTGGGGAACCAGTGCTCCACGTCCGTGTGCCCGGAGGCCCAGCCCCGCCGGTAGCCCTCCGCGTGGCAGATGACCACCCCGTCCGCCAAGGGGTCCAGGTCATAGAGCCGGCACAGATACGCCGTCAGCTCCGCCGCCTCCCGGTAGACCTTCTCAAAGTATACGGGGTCGGTTAGGTCATCCTCACAGATTTCAAAGGATATGTGCGTGTTGTTGGCAGCGCCTCCGGCGTGCCAGCCCCGGGTGTCCCAGGGCAGCGTCTGCACCGCCCCCACGGACCCGTCCGCCAGAAGCCCGATAAAGCCGTGGACGCACACCCCCTGGCCCCCCGGCCTCGGCGTGTTCCAGTGATTGCCGTAGAGATTTTTTCCGATAACGGCCAGAAGCCCGTCATACCCCTCCTGCCCCGCCACGGGGTTGACGTACCGCCGGAGCGTGGGGTTGTCCGCCCCCGTGGAGTGCACCATGACGCCCCGGGGCACGATCTTCTGCCCCGTCTTGTAGCAGTCATTCTCAATGAGTAAACATTTTAAAAGGTTCATCCTTCCACCTTTCTTTCAAGATCATCTATGCGGTGGTTGGCCGCTTTCATTTGCTCCTCAATCACTGGTACGCGCTGGGCGAAGTGGTTGTGCTTGTCCACCTTCAGCTCCAGCTGCTGGAGCCTGTAGGCGATGAGCGCCCCGGTCTTCCGGTTGGACACCAGCACCCCCAAAAACGCCATCGCCCCGGTGACCGCCGCCGCGATAATACTAGTCCAGTCCACAAAATCACACCCTTTCTGTTGACATTCGGTACTATTTATGATACTATATGCATATCCTATATAAGGAGACGCACAGATGGAAATTAAACTTGAAAAGCAGCCGCGAAAATATTTGCGCAGTCTGGACGCCCCCACCCGCGAAAAGCTTGAGCGCGCCCTGGATAGACTCTCCCGCCTTGAGGGCGACATTGACCCCATTCAGGGGATGAAGAACCGCTACCGTTACAAGATGGACCATTACCGCATCATTTTTGAGTGGCTCAAAAACACCATCGTGATCCGCGTCATTGAGATCAATACCCGGACCAACATCCACTATTGAGGAGGATCTGACATGAAACATGAACTCACCCCGGAAGAGATCCAGCGCCGGTTTGATGAGATCAACGCCCGCCCCGCTGTGACACTTACCCCTGAGGAGGCAGAGAGTCTGGCCGAGGCCGAAGCCATCAACGACGGTACCCTTGTGGACCTTGAGGACTTCGAGAGGTCCCTGGAGGACTACAGTGGCCGGCTGGTCCTGCGCATTCCCCGCAGTCTCCACCGCGACTTAAAGCGCAAGGCCGCCGCCGAAGGGGTCAGTCTCAACCAATACATGCTCTACAAGCTGGCCAAATGACCCCGCATCTCCTCTGCCCCCTCGGAGGGGGCATTTTCATGCCCCCTCCACCTCTTCACTATTCACTCTTCACTATTCACTAGCCCCGTGCGTCGTCGGGCGGGCCGCCACGGTGTGCGTCCCCTACGGCGGGAGGGGTGGCGCTCTGCCGTCGGGTGGGCCGGCACGGTGTCCGGCCCCTACGGCGGGAGAGGTAGAGCCCCGTCCGTCGGAGGACGGGCGGCTGTGGGCAGCCGCCCCTACGGCGGGAGGGGTGGCGCTCTGCCGTCGGGTGGGCCGATGTGGTCATCGGCCCCTACGGCGGGAGGGGTAGAACCCCGTCGTCCGGGACGGGCCGATGTGGTCATCGGCCCCTACGGCGTCTATTTCGGCGCTCTGTCGTCCGGGCACGGGCCGCCAAGAGAGGCGGCCCCTACGGCTACCCCGGCGCGTCGTTCCGGGCGCTCTATTCACCGGCGCGCGGGTCCTACACCCTGAAGATCGGCGCCACACCGCAGGAGTACTCCGCATAGCTGCTGCCCGCGCTGCCGTTGCTCTTCACAGTGCGGAAACTTTCGCCGTTGGTCCGATACGGAGAGCGCACCCACCAGTCGATCGTAGAACCCGTACTGTCGCTGCGGTACTTGACCTTACTGCCTCCATCTTTAAAATATGCGTACTGCGCCTGACGCTTTGGCTCGTTGGCGTTTGCGTAGGAGTTCGTGCCAAACACCTCATATTCAGCCAGAAGCGGCAAGTAATCAAATGTGACGGTGACGGCATCTGAGCCGGTTGATTTGTTGCCCACGTTGTCCGTCCAGACGAACATAGGCTTCATCACCGCCCGCAGATCCTGTGGTAAACAGGACATCAGCGTATTCGCCTCGGGAAATGTGGCCGAGCCATCCCCCCCGAGGATGGAGCTCCGCATGTAGCTGCTCTTCCACCCGCCGGCGTTGGTGCTCGACTTGTTCATGTAGAAATCCGAGTCGTTGTTGTACCCGCTGACGAGGCAGAGATCCTTCCCGTTTGCGTCCTTGAACGTCCCGAAGTCAACGGTGTTTTTGGCATTGGAGTCGTTTGTAAGATTATGGTCAAAGCCCAGGATGTACACATAGTACGTGGCATCCAACGTGAGCTTGCTTGCGGTCCCTTTAAGGTGAACGGCCTTCGTGTCCCCGACCTTGAAATACTCAGCCGCCTTCCCCGCGTCGGCGATTTGCCGTATTTCCTCCCAAGTATACTCATTCAGCGCCTTGCCCTTGGGCGGCAGGGGAGGAGCGGCGGAATAGAACAGCTTCGCCGTGCCGCCGACGCCCACATACCCCTCTTTCACCTCCCGGGGCTGACCGTTTACGCCGATGTAGATCTCCTTGACGCTCTTCGCGCCGCTTTTACCGATCAATATACTCATTCTGGCATTGCCGGCTCAGAACCGCCGCCTCCATCGTACACAAAATAGACGCACCCGTCGGCGAGGGAGGACGGCGCGCTCGTCCCGGCCTGAAATTCCTTGACCGTGGCGCTGGGCGCGATATACTGCACCCCCGCCTGGGCCTGGGCCACGTTAGACCCGTTGCCCATCAGGATGCCGTCAATGTCCGTGCCCGTGGTCGCAGACACCACATTCGGCCCCGCCGGTCCCTGCGCACCCGGCGCCCCGTCCTTACCGTTGGACCCGGCGGCCCCCTGCGGTCCGGTAGGTCCGGCGGGGCCGGTGGGACCGGTGGGACCGGCCGGACCCTTGATGTTCACGTTCTGGGAGGGCTCGCCGGAGTTTTTCTGCCAGGAAAGCACGCCCTCCTCGGATACGGTAGGGACCCACGTATCCCCCTGCTCCCCCTTCTCCCCGGCCGCGCCGTCCTTACCGTCCTTACCGGGGGTACCCGGAGCGCCCGCCGCGCCGTCGGAGCCGTTATTCCCCGGCTCGCCCTTGTCGCCCTTTGGTCCCTTGATATTGATGGATGCGGGCGCGTCCCCGGAGCTGTCCTGCGTCCAGGTGAGCTGCCCGTCGCCATCCACAGACGGCCTCCAAGTGGCCCCGTCCTTTCCGGGCGCCCCGTTTTCGCCGTCCTTGCCCGGTTCACCTGATTCCCCGTCGGCGCCTTGGGGACCGGCGGGACCGGCCGGCCCCGTCTCGCCCCGGTCGCCCTTCAGCTCACCGCTGTCCAGCTTCTGCTGGAAGGTCTCCCCGTCGGAAAACTTCACGTTCCCGGCGCTGACGTTCTTCACGGCGTTGTCGGCGTAGTCGAAGATGTCCTGGGCCTTGCCGTGGGTGTCATAGGTGGAGGCCAGCATATCCCCGGACCCCGGTCCCGCCGGACCCTCCGGCCCCCGCTCGCCCTGGGGGCCCTGGTCCCCCTTGGGACCCCGGATATTCACCGTCTGCGGGTCCCCCTCGGCGTTCTTGACCCAGCTGAGGTCCCCCGTCTCGCCGTTATATTTGGGGACCCACACATCGCCCGGATCCCCCTTGGGTCCCGTGGGGCCAACGTCGCCCTGCTTACCCTGTGGGCCCTCCGGTCCCACCGGCCCCTCCGGCCCCGTGAGGCCCTGCTCGCCCCGGGGTCCGGTGGGTCCCTGGGGGCCCGTCAGCGTCTCCAGCTGCTCCGGGGTGAAGTCGCTATATTTGAAGGGGTCCCCCTTCTCCCCCTGGGGGCCCCGGGGGCCCTCAGGGCCGGTGCTGCCGGTGTCGCCCTTCGGGCCCTCCGCGCCCCGGATGGAGCCGGTGGTATAGCTGGAGCCGTCCTCAAAGTTCAGCGTCAGCGTGAAATCCCGGTTGAGCACCGCCGAGCGGATGCCGTACCCCCTGGGCCCCTGCTCCCCCGGGTCCCCCTTGGGACCGGGAATGAGCCGCGAATTCCCCAGCTCCACCGCCACCGCGCCGGGTGAGATGATGTTATTTTCCATTTGCTCCCTCTTTTCTCCCGCCAACGCGGGCCATGATGGATCTTTCAGCGCTTTCGCCGAATTACTCGCTCTTGGCGGCGTAGATGCCGTCCTTCAGGGTCTCCAGCACGAAGCAGTCGTGGAGGAGGCGGCCCTGGACCACCGCGCCGTCGATGTCGGGGTGCTCCTCCAGCACGCGGTAGGTCTCGATCTTCTTGGGGGCCACGGCGCAGCCCTTGCGGACGATGAGGAACACCACGTTTTCGGGCATGTAGTCGTCGGGGACCACACGGACCTGCATCCCGTCGATGGCGCCGCAGACGCCGCTGACGATGGTCTCCTCCGCCAGCCTGTCCACGCCCACCACCTGGTCGGCGAGCTTGACCTTGATGGCCTCGCTCTCCCCGATGTAGAGGACCCGGCCCTCCCGGGGGACCTGCTTGTTGCTCATGGCCACGCCGGCGGCCATGATGGTCTCCAGGGCGTTTGCCTTGGTGAGGCTGACGCCCGTGGCCGTGGTGCCCGCGCCGGCGGCCAGCTTCTGGAGGCGGTACTTGTCCACGTAGGGGATGATGACCTCGTCGGTCTGACGGCGCAGAACGGAGGACGCCGCCTTGATCATGAGCTGGGCGGTGTTGTTGCCCTTGTCGATGGAGCCGTTGAAGGCCTTGTCGTCGGCCACGGTCATCTCCTGCACTGCGTCGCCAAGCTCGGTGAGCTCCCCGAAGCGGCTGCCGTCCGCCTTCGTCTTGTCGTAGGTCTGGAGGGGCAGCTTGTCCACGGTGTAGACCTGCACCGTCGCCACGCCGGTCCACTTGTACCTTGTGGAGAAGATTCCCTCGGTGCAGGAGCCCAGCTTGAAGCGCTCCACCACCTTGTCAGACGCCCTTTTTGCCAGATTGATTGCCATTTTTCTTTTCTCCCTTCGATTTTAAAAAATTTTGGTTTCTCCCCATAACCCCGGGGCGGGTCGATCGTAAAAAGCCCGTTACATCGCCCTCACCCCCTCACCACTCCAGGTCCCAGCCGTCGTCAAAGGGGTCGTGGCCCCCGGCGCCCATGCCGGCTCCCGTCTGGCTCCCGGCGGAGCGTTGGCGGTTGGCCTCCTCCTGGCGGCGGCTTTGAAGCTGCGCCTCCAGGCGGCGGTTTTCCTGTCTCAAGCGGGACGCCTCATACCTGTCGTAGGCCGAAAGTAGGCTCTCCCCCGCCCGGACACGCCGCCAGACCTCCTGCGGGATGGCCTCCGGCATGACGCCGGGGTACGCCCGGACGAACTGGCGTATCTCCCCGTCCCGGTCCGCCGGCGGGACCGGGGAGCTCTCGGGCTTTTCATGCCCCTCCGGGCCCTCCCGCGCCGGGGACTCCTCCGTTTCAGCGTCCGCCTCCGGGGGGTCCGCCTCCGGCAAGGGCTCGGCCTCCCGCCCGTCGGCGGCGCTCTCGGCGGGGGCGTCGTCCCAGCCCTGGGTGAAGATGTCCTCGCCTGTCACGGTGTTTTCATTTTCCATTTTCTTTCTCCTCTCTCTGGCGGCGGATCTCCTCCATGAGTCCCCGCCTGTCGGTGACATAGCCGTCCGGGATGCGCTCCAGGTACTGGAGGATGTCGATGTGTCCCTGTGTGAGAAGGTTGTCCAATGTCTGGATGGACGCGATCTCCGAGTAGTAGGCGCTGGCCCCCACGTCGATCTTCATGGACATGGGCATCTCACGGAAGGCGCCAAAGTCGAAGTCCGCCCGGACCTCCCTGGGGGCCTTCAGCCCCGCCGCCTCCATGGACGCGCGCAGTTCCTCCGGCACCGGCACGTCCACCTGCCGCACGCCGTAAAACCCGCCGATGAAGGAAAGGTAGATCTGCGCCAGCTCCTCCACGCACCGGCGAAGCTCCTGCTTGGTGATCTCGCTGGGCGTGGCCGCCGCCCGCTGGAGGGCGATGATGGCGGAGGTGTTGTCCGGCCTTGCGTCCCCCAGGGCCACACTGGTGGCGCCCAGATTGGCGTTGGTCTGGTCGATGGCGGCGCCGATGAACTGGCTCACCTGGGGCGAGATGGTGGCGGGGCCGATGGCCCGGGCCGCCGTGGACACGTCCCCGCCGGTGATTCCGATGGCCTGGCCGATCTGGTTGGTCCACCGGGGGATGCGGGTCTTGTCGTAGACGATCTTGGGGTAGGCCGTGG
>CANQZF010000078.1 GCA_947628265.1 uncultured Oscillospiraceae bacterium | reverse complement strand
AACGCCTCTTTTCCGGCCTCCGTTCTGGCGTAAACCCCGGCGTGCTCCAGGACCTTGGCGAAGACAAGGCCCGTCTCATATTTCACGATGTCCAGGGCGTTCTCCGGTGTGAAGGTGTATTTATCCCGGAAGCCCTGGGCCCAGTCGGCGTGCTTTTCGGTGAGGGGGTCTGCCCGGAGGTCCGCGCCGGTGACCAGAGCGTCAGCGACGGCGGCAAGCTCGGTCTTCAGCCGCGCCGGGAGGACCGCCAGACCCATGACCTCGATAAGGCCGATGTTCTCCTTTTTGATGTGGTGAAGCTCCGCATGGGGGTGATAGAGCCCCAGGGGGTGCTCCGGCGTCGTGATGTTGTTGCGCAGGACCAGGTCGAGCTCAAAGTCCTCCCCCCGGCGGCGGGCGATGGGGGTGACGGTGTTGTGAGGCTCGCCGTCCGTCTCGGCGTAGATGACGGCGGCCTCGTCGGTGTAGCCCCGCCAGGAGGTGAGTATCCTGTCCGCAAGCTCCACAAGCTCCCGTGCGTCGGCGCTTCTCAAGCGGATGACGGACATGGGCCAGCGGACGATGCCGGCCTCAACGTCCTCAAAGCCGGGGAAGACAAAGGGCGTCTCGATCTCCGCCCGCTCCATGGCGAACTCATAGTGGCCGCCCTGGAAGTGGTCGTGGGCCAGAATGGAGCCGCCCACGATGGGCAGGTCCGCGTTGGAGCCCACGAAGTAGTGGGGAAACTGGCGCACAAAGTCCAGGAGCTTTTCAAAGCACGCCCGGTCGATTTTCATGGGAACGTGCTCCCGGTTTAAGCAGATGCAGTGCTCGTTATAGTAGACGTAGGGGCTGTACTGCAAAAACCAGGGGGAGCCGTTCACGGTGATGGGGATCATCCGGTGATTTTGCCGCGCCGGGTGGTTGAGCCGTCCGGCATAGCCCTCGTTCTCGGCGCACAGCTGGCACCGGGGGTATAGGGAGGCGGGCATGTTCCGGGCCGCCGCGATGGCCTTGGGGTCCTTCTCCGGCTTTGAGAGGTTCACGGTGATGTCGAGAAGCCCGTACGCGGTTTCGGCGGTCCACTTCATGTCCTTGGCGATGCGGTCACGCCTTATATAGTTGGTGTCCTGGCTCAGCTTATAGTACCAGTCCGTGGCCGCTTTGGGGCTCTCGGCGTAGAGCGCCCGGAACTTCTCGATGACCTGGGCGGGCCGGGGGGTGAGCCGTCCCATGAGGGCGGTGTCCAGAAGGTCCCGGTAGTCCGCGGTGTCCAGAAGGTCCCGGTAGTCCGTGGAGTCCCCGGGGATGACGCCCCGGGAAAAAGCGTCGTGGGTCAGCTCGTCGAGAACGGCGGCAAGGTCTATCTCCCCCCACTCCACTCCCGGGTCGGTGTAGGCGTCTATTTTCAGCGTCTCCAGGACGGCGTTGGTGGCCCAGACCTTCTCGCTCTCCTCAATGAGCCCGGTCCGGAGGGCATAGGTGATGAGCTTGGAAACGGCTTCGTCTACCATATCCGCGCCTCACTTCTCATAGCCGTGGGGGTGGCTCTTGTGCCACGCCCAGGCGGTGGAGATGATGGTCTCAAGGTCGGCGTACTGCGGGTCCCAGCCCAGGACCTTTTTGGCCTTCTCCGAGGAGGCCACAAGCCGCGCGGGGTCTCCGGGCCTCCGGGGTCCGATGACCGCCGGGATGGGGTGCCCCGTGACCCGCCGGGCGGTCTCCACCACCTCTTTATTGGAGAAGCCCACGCCGTTGCCGAGATTAAAAACGTTGTTCTCCCCGCCGGCCATGAGGTAATCGAGGGCCAGGATATGGGCCTGGGCCAGGTCCGTAACGTGGATGTAGTCCCGGATGCAGGTGCCGTCCGGGGTGGGGTAGTCCTCGCCGAAGATGGTGAGCTTCTCCCGCTGTCCGTTCGGGACCTGGAGGATAATGGGGATCAAATGCGTCTCCGGGTCGTGGGCCTCGCCGATGACGCCGGAGGGGTGGGCCCCGCAGGCGTTGAAGTACCGGAGGGCCACGAACCGAAGGCCGTGGGCCTTACTGACCCAGCTCATCATGTGCTCCATGGAGAGCTTCGTCTCCCCGTAGGTGTTGGTGGGGAGGGTGCGGTCCGTCTCCAAAATGGGCACCCGCTCCGGCTCGCCGTAGGTGGCGGCGGTGGAGGAGAAGACGATCTTGTTAACGCCGTGGGCCACCATGGCGGATAAGAGCACCATGGTGCCGTGGAGGTTGTTGTCGTAGTATTTGAGGGGATCGGCCATGGACTCCGCCACCTGGCTGGAGGCGGCGAAGTGGATGACGCCCTCGATCTTCTCCGCCTGGAAGAGGACGTCCAGCGCCGCCCGGTCCCGGATGTCCAGCTTGTAAAACCGCGCTTTCGGGTGCACGGAGGCCCGGAAGCCCGTCTGGAGGTTGTCCGCCACCACCACGTCGCGCCCCGCCTCGCAGAGCTCCCAAACCGTGTGGGACCCGATATACCCGGCCCCGCCAAGAACAAGTATAGCCATTTAAAATTCCTCCTCTTAAATTTGAATTTGGCATCCGCCGAACGGACGGATGTGGAGTATATGGCACGCGCCCTCACCGAAGACACGCTCGATGCCCGCCTTGAAGTCCGCTACCTGATCCTCGGGCACAAAGGCCTGGACCGTCCCGGCAAAGCCGCCGCCGTGGACCCGGATGGCGCCCCTGCCGGCGAGTAACCGCCGCCCAAGGGTAATGGCCACGTTCACCGCCTGGGCCTCGGGCTTTTGGACGGACCAGATATTCTGCAAAAGCGTCTCCGAGGACCGGCCCGACTCGTTGACGAGGCGTAAAAACTCCGAAAAGTCCCCGTTTTTCAGGGCCTCGGCCTCCAGCACCGCCCGCCTGTCGTCATCGTAGAAATGCATGGCGCGTAAGACCGCCCGGTCGCCGCAGGACGCCCTGAGCTCCGGGATAGCCGCCAAAAAGTCCGCCTCCGGCACGTCCCGCAGCCACTTTTTCCCAAAATGCGCCGCCACGGCCCCCATCTCCCGGGTAATGGCCGCGTAGTCGTCGGTGAGGTCCGCGTGGTCCGAGCGGGTGTCGATGATGCAAAGGGCGTGGCCGGATTTGGAGAAGTCGTAGCCCACCGGGGTGACCACGGGGTTCCCGGGGTCGGCAAAATCGATGGCCACCGCGCCGCCCACGGAGGATCCCATCTGGTCCATGAGGCCGCAGGGCTTGCCGAAGTGGACGTTCTCCGCGTACTGGCCGATCTTGGCGATTTCCACGGCGCTGAGGGCCCCGGCGCAGTCAAAGGCATTGAAGATATTCCCCACCAGCACCTCATAGGCGGCGGAGGAGGAAAGCCCCGAGCCCGACAGCACCGCCGAGACGGCGTAGGCGTCAAACCCGTGGAGGGCGTACCCGCGCTTCGCGATGTCCTCCGCCACGCCCCGGATGAGCCCCAGGGACGTGCCCCGCTCCCCCTCCCGGGGGGCGAGGTCCGAAAGGTCCACGGTCAAAGCGGGGTAGCCCTCGCTCACCATGTGGACGACATTGGTCCCGTTAGGCGCGGCACAGGCCAGAATGTCCATATCCACGCTGCCGCAAAGCACATGCCCGTGCTGGTGGTCGGTGTGGTTGCCGCCGATTTCCGTCCTGCCCGGGCCGGAGAAGAGCCCGGCCCCCGGCCTGTCCCCGAATTTTTCAATAAATTTCCGGACCACCCCGGCCTCCCGCCCCCTCCCGGGCGCGGCCTCCAGCTTTTTTAAGATCTCCCCTGCTGTCATTTCATCCTCCCCTTTTTTCGTTTTCACAAAAGGGGCTGCGTCGGGCAGCCCCTTTTTGGTTTTATTCAAAGTTGTACTCCCTGCACACGGGGGCGTGGGCGGCGGCGGAGGCGGGGTCGTACCAGATGAGGTTTTCGCCGGTCTCCGGGTGGAAGAGCTGGAGCTTTCCGGGCTTGGCGCCGAAGCTAATTTGCAGGCCGGGGACGATGTCCACGTCGATGTCCCCGGCGGGGGCGGTCATAATCACCTCGTCCACCCCGAACCTTGTGTGGATGTTCACGTCGCTGCCCAGAAGCTCCTGGACCTCCACGGTGGCCTTCAGGGGGCCCTCCCCCACAGTGATGTGCTGGGGGCGGATGCCGCAGACGATGTCACCGGGCTCCTGACCGTTTTGCCGGAGGGCCCTCTGCTGGAACTCGTCCAGCTCGAACCGGGCGGAGCGAATTTGCACGGAATATTTGCCGTTCTCCAGAAGGAGCTTGCTGTTTTCAAAGAAGTTCATGGCGGGCACGCCGATAAACCCGGCCACGAACGTGTCCACGGGCTTGTCGAACACCTGGCCGGGGGCGCCGATCTGGTGGACGGCCCCCTCCCGCATGACTACGATCCTGTCCCCCAAGGTCATGGCGTCCACCTGGTCGTGGGTGACATAGAGGAAGGTGGTGTTGATGCGCCGGCGGAGCTTGATGATCTCCGCCCGCATCTGCATATGGAGCGTGGCGTCCAGGTTGGAGAGGGGCTCGTCCATCAAAAAGACCTTGGGCTCCCGGACCATGGCACGGCCGATAGCCACCCGCTGGCGCTGCCCGCCGGAGAGGTGCTTGGGCTTGCGGTTTAAAAACTCCGTCAGCTCCAAAATCTCCGCCACGTCCCGGACGCGCCTGTCCACCTCGGCCCTGGGCAGCTTTTTCATTTTCAGGCCGTAGGCGATGTTGTCGTAGACGGTCATGTGGGGGTAGAGGGCGTAGTTCTGGAACACCATGGCGATGTCCCGGTCCTTGGGGGCCACGTCGTTGCAGAATTTGCCGTCGATGTAGATTTGCCCCTTGGTGGGGTCCTCCAGCCCCGCCACCATCCGCAATGTGGTGGTCTTTCCGCACCCGGAGGGGCCCACCAGCACCACGAATTCCTTGTCCTGGATGGTGAGGTTCATATCGTGTACGGCGGTGATGACGTCGTCGTACACCTTTGTAATGTCCTTTAAGATGACTTCTGCCATATTCCCCTCCTACTCATCGTCCGTAAAGCCGCCGATGGTCCCCAGAGCGGGGTTGGCGCGGCCCGAATAGTCGAAAAGCGCCTGATTGGCCCACTCGTTGCCGCCGGGGCCCTGCTCGCCGGTGAAGGAGAGGGCCGCGCCCGTGGCCCAGCCGGAGCCGGGGACGGGAATCCATGCGGGCTCCCAGTAGATAAAGCCCCGCCCGCGCCCGTGGGGGACGCTTTTTACGGTGTCCCAGAGGTCCCGCATAAACGCGCTCTGCCCCTCCGGCGTCATGGGGTAGTCGATGTTTTTTGAAAGCCTCTCGCTGGCGGCCATGCCCTTTCGCTCCTCCGGGGCAAGGTTTTCAAACCCGGCGTAATCCTCCAGGGTGAAGCCCATGGAGGTCTCCGCCACGATGAGGGGCTTTTTGTAGCGCTCCGCGATGTCCCGCATATTCTCCCGGAGTCCCTCCATGGGGCCGTGCCAGAAGGGGTAGTAGCTGAGGCCGATAAAGTCGAAATCCTCGCCACCCTCAGCAAAATAGCTGTCGAACCACTCCCGGTAGAGGGCGTTGTTGCCGCCGTTGTCCAGGTGAAGCATGACCTTGATGCCCGGGTCCGCCTCCCGCACGGCGCGGATGCCGGCGCTGACGAGCCTCGCGATGGCCCGGTAGTTGGGCCGCCGCCCGATGGGCCAGAGTAGGCCGTTGGTGATCTCGTTGCCCACCGCCACCATATCCGGCAGGAGGCCCTGACGTCCAAGGGCGGTGAGGCAGTTTAAGGTGAAGTCGTGGACCGCGCTCACAAGTCCGTCCTCACTGAGGCCCCGCCAGGCCTTGGGGGTGATCTGCTTTCCCGGGTCGGCCCAGAAGTCGGAGTAGTGGAAATCGAGAAGCCACGAAAAGCCCAGGTCCTTCGCCCGCCTTGCCAAGATTGCCGTGCGGGCAAGGTCGTTTGTCCCCGCGCCGTAGGGGGTCCCGTCCTCGCCGTAGGGGTCGTTCCAGAGCCGCAGCCGTATGAGATTGAAGCCGTGGC
The DNA here is from genome assembly GCA_947628265.1 of uncultured Oscillospiraceae bacterium. Taxonomy (GTDB): domain Bacteria; phylum Bacillota; class Clostridia; order Oscillospirales; family Oscillospiraceae; genus RUG626. The sequence continues at coordinate 1,645 of CANQZF010000078.1, read as the reverse complement.
GCTTTAAGATCTCCATGGCTTCGCCGGGGGTGCCGTCCAGGTCAAAGAACCTGCCCCCGCGCTCCTCCACCTCCAAGAGCGTGGAGACGTCCGCCCCGCGATACGCGCCCTCAGTCCGCATAGTCGTCCACGGTGATCCTTTTTAGCATCACCTTATATTTTTTCTTGATCTGCTCGTTCATGGCAAGGACGTCCTCCTCCGAGCCCGTGAACTGGCAGCGGAGGCAGTAGTACTCGTCCTTGTCCTTGTCGTAGAACATATCGATGTCCAGGTCCCGCATGAAGCACGCGGGGCAGCGGTAATTCAGTCTGCCCTTTCTACCTTGAGCCATGTGGCAAAGCCCTCCTTATCCTTTAATGTGCCGGTGTAACCAAGTGTGAACATGGGGCTGAAAGCGTAGCCCTCCCGGACAAAGCCCGCCTTTTCGGGGCCCTGGGCGGTGAGGGTGACCTTCGTCTTGATGGGCGGCAGTACGCAGCTGACGCTCCGGGCCCCCTTGGAGGCCGCCTCCCGGCACTTATACTCGTAGGGGATCACCGCCGGGGTCTCGCCGCCGTCCACGTCCAGAATGAGGCCGGACATATCCTCGGTGTACTCCGTGGTGCCGTAACAGCCCACCATGTACTCCTGGATCTGGACCTCCGCTGTGGGGTCGCTCATCTCCAAGATCTTCCGCTCGATTTTGATCTCCGAGGAGCCCTCGGTGAAGGTGAGAACAGATTGGAGCTTGACGGTCAGGTCCTCAAACTCGATGTCCACGGGGTCCAAAGTCAAAATCCTGTCCCTGCCGCTTTGAGAGAAATGGGCCTTGGTGCGGCAAAGGCACAGATCCACCTCCTCCCCGTTGTGGCTTATCTTGGCACTGCGGACGGTGCCCTCCCCGGCGTAGTGGGTGAAGTACCCGGCCCGGTATTTCTCCTGAATGAGGAAGGGGTAGCTGGCGTCCTGGATGTGGGCCGTGCCGATGCCCACGGGCCACTCGAGCTTGGCGGCATAGGGCCGTAGGTCCACGATAGCGCCGCCCTGGTCCATATTGACGCAGGCGCGCATATAGGGGTCGCAGTACCAGAAGAGCTCCTTTTCCGAGCCGTAGAGGATGTCCCGCCAGAGGGCGCACTCGGGCTCGGTGTAGGTCTTTTTCGCGCGGTAGTAGTCGGCAAACTCGCTCATGGTCATGTCCTCGAGCTTACCTTCCTTTTTGAGCTTCCCGTAGTAGGCGCAGCCCTCCTCGTAGGACTTCAAAAGGAGCTCATAGGGGGCCTCCCACCGGCCCATCTTGTTCATCCAGCCGGGGCCCACGAACATCATGTTGTAGGCGTAGCCGTTGTTGTACTTGGCTAAGTGCCTATACTGGTCGATGAGGTTATAGAGGTAGGGGAATTCCCAGGTCTTGGTGTCGTAGATCATGCCCCGCAGGACGTTCTGGGGGTGGGTCCCGAAGTTGGAGCCGTTGCCGTCGTAGCAGGCCAAAAGGTCCCGGCTCAAATGGGGGATGGCCACGATGCCGGAATCCTCCTCCGCGTTCGCGGCGGGGGCGTGGGTGTTGACCTTGGAGGGGATCCAGGGGGCCCAGGGGCCGCCGTCCATGAAGGTGTACCAGGAGTTGTTGCAGGTGTGGTAGGCCTTGGGGCCCTCCTCCCAGCA
>CANQZF010000077.1 GCA_947628265.1 uncultured Oscillospiraceae bacterium | reverse complement strand
CCGCAGGGCCTCCCAGTCGTCGGGGTTTTGGACGTACCACATGGGGCACTCCTTGCCGTCGGCGTCGTAGTGGCGCAAAATATCCTCCCGCTCAAGGCCGTAGCGGACGCACAGATACCGCAGGAGCCTCACGAGGGACGCCATGGTGGTCTCGGAGAATTTGCCGGACTCGTCGGGGTGGCAGACCTCGATGGAGATGGTGTCATAGTTGCGCACCGTGGAGCAGTAGGCCACCTCATCTAAGGGCACGCACAGGAGTATCTCCCCCTCCAGCCCCACGATCAGGTTGCTGCTGGCGTAGGTGGCGTGGGAGTCGGCAAGGCCGGCGAAGTAGTTCTTATTCTGCCACGCCGTGGTGCCCGGATTGCCCACGTAGTGGACCACCACGCCCTTGACCTCCGGGAGGGGCGTCCCGGGGCGGGAGTACTCGTTCACCGGCAGAAGGTCCTCCTCGATCCACTCCGGCAGCCGCGATGTGTCCGCGCCCATGTTCTGCTGCGTGCCCACGTTCTGCTGCGCGCCCAGAGTGGCGCCCTCCGGCGGGGCAGGGGGGTCCCCGGCGCGGGTGGAGAGGACTACGGCGAACACGGTGACGACGGTGAACGCCGCCAGACACCCGCAGAAAAGGGCGATCCTCCGCTGGCGCCTCCGGTAGGCCTCCCGCTCCCTCCGGCGCTGGGCGGCCTGTTCCTGCCACTGGGTAGAATATTCGGTTTCTGTGCTCATAAATTTTCACCTCTTCGGTGAACTGTACCACGCCCGTGCATCAAAGAGGCATCATTCGGGAAATTTTTATCGGCTCCGCAGCTCCCAGAAGGCCACCGCCGACGCCGCCGCCACGTTGAGGGAGTCCACGCCGTGGAGCATGGGAATCTTCAGGACATAGTCCGCCGCCGCCACCGTCTCGGCGGTAAGCCCGTCCCCCTCGGCCCCCAAAATCGCCGCCAGACGCTCCGCATTTTTGGGGGCGGGGTGGTCGATGGGGAGGGAATCGTCCGTCAGGGCCAGGGCCGCCGTCTTAAAGCCCATGGAGCGCAAAAGCCCCATGTCCTCCGGCCAATTTTTAAGGTACGCCCAGGGGATCTGAAAGACCGCGCCCATGCTGACCCGGACGGCCCTGCGATTATAGGGGTCGCAGGAGGTGGGCGTCAGCAGTACGCCGTCAAAGCCCAGCGCGGCGGCGGAGCGGAAGATGGCCCCGATGTTGGTGGAGTCCACCACCCCCTCCAGCACCGCCACCCGGCGGGCAGGGCGGAGGACGTCCTCGGGATCTTTAGGCGCGGGCCTTCGCATGGCGCACAGCACCCCCCTTGTGAGGGCGTAGCCCGTGAGAGCCGCCAGCGTCTCCCGCTCCCCGGTGTAGACGGGGATGTCCGGGCACCGCCGGATGAGCTCCGCGCCGTCGCCGGTGAGGTGCCGCCGCTCCATGAGGAGGGACAGGGGCTCGTACCCCCGCTCCAGCGCCACCCGGATGACCTTGGGACTCTCGGCGATAAAGACGCCCTTCTCCGGCTCCAGCGCGTTTCGCAGCTGCGCCTCGGTGAGGCGGGCGTAGACGTCCAGCTCCGGGGCGTTTATGTCGCGGACCTCGATCACGGTATCACTCCCTTTTTGAAAATTTTATCATCATCGGTCTTTCAAGTCAACGGGAAAGGGTGTATAATCAGGGTATCATTTTAAATAAGGGAGGAACCGCCATGAACGAATATGAAAGAGCCCTGGAGCTCAAAGCGGAAACCGTGGAGAACCGCCGGTTTTTCCACTACAACGCCGAGTGCGGCGTCCATATGCCAAAGGGCGCGGCGTATGTCACTAAAAAGCTCACAGAGTACGGTCTGAATCCAAAGCCCTTGGGGGAGGGCGTCACGGCCACCCTGGGCTCCGGGGAGCCGGTGCTCCTTTTGCGGGCGGACATGGACGCCCTGCCTATGCCGGAGGAGAGCGGCCTTGACTTCGCCTGTCCCACGGGGACGGAGGCCCACGCCTGTGGCCACGACTGCCACGCGGCCATGCTCCTGACGGCGGCGAAAATGCTGAAGGAGCGGGAGAGCGAGCTTCGCGGCACCGTGAAATTCATGTTCCAGCCGGGGGAGGAGACCTTCGAGGGCAGCCGGAACATGATCGAAAACGGCATCCTGGATGACCCCGCGCCGGAGGCGGCCCTGGCCTTCCACACCGGCCCCGGCAAGCTCCCGGTGGGCCTTATTATGTATAACGACAGCACCACCATGATGTTCTCCACGGATATTTTCAAGATCACCGTTAAGGGCCGGGGCGGCCACGGGGCCTATCCCCACACCGCCGTGGACCCCATCAACATCGGTGTCCACATCCACTTAGGCCTCCAGGAGCTCATCGCCCGGGAGTCCGACCCCCAGAAATCCTGCCTTCTCACCGTGGGCCACTTCGAGGCCGGCGCCACCGCCAACATCATCCCCGACACCGCCATTTTGGAGGGCACCATCCGCACCAACGACAAGGAGGCCCGGGACAAGCTCCTCCGGCGCATCGGGGAGCTGACGGAGGGCATCGCGGCGGCCTATGGCGGCAGCGCCAGGTGCGAAATTCTCCGGGGCGTGCCGCCCTTAGTCTGCGACGGCCAGGTCGTCCGGGAGATGGTGGGGTACATCAAGGAGGTCCCCGTCCCCGGCCTTGCCTTCTATCCCGGCATCGCCTCCAGCGCCTCCGAGGACTTCGCCCTGGTGGCGGACAAAATCCCTACGGCTTTCATCTATCTGGCCTCCGGCTTTGCCGACGAGCGCGGCGACGCCCCGGCCCATAACCCCAAGGTCATGTTCAACGAGGACGTGCTGCCCGTCGGCGCCGCGTGCCTCACCCACTGCGCCATACGGTGGCTGGAAAATCACTAAAAGGTTCCCGCCCTTTTGGGCGGCGGGATCTACTTTCCGCTCTTTGATTTCGTCAAAGAGCGGAAAGTAGCAAAGGGGAGAAAACGACCAAGGGGCAGTGCCCCTTGGAACCCGTTGGGCGCTCTGTAGCTTCGGGTCTCTACGTTATACTGGCGGGTCGGCTCCCGCAATGGTGGACGATACACACGGGCGGAACCATATCCGCGCGGGCATGGACGTATTGACAAGCGTCTACATCCGCGTAAGCCCGAATTATAAATTCGGGCGCCGCTGCCTGGGTGGTGGACGATGGGCTCTGCGTCTAAACTCCGCCGCGCTGCTCTCTGCTTGTCGTGTGGTAATCGGCAGACCAGCGTCTATATCCGTTGGCGCTGGCTGGAGTAATGCACGCGTCAAAATCAACGCAAAAATGTCCCGTAGGGGCCGCACACTGGGCGGCCCGTCCCCCGTTCACCACCGCACCCCCTTACAACGCGCCGGGGCCGCTCAAAGGCGGCCCCGCTTTTTCTGTTCCTTTCCCTTGCTCTAATCTGCCCTCACGACAGTGAGCTCCAACGTGAAACGCGTGACGTCGGGTTTCGCTGTCTCCTCGGAGGAGACGGTACAGTCGATCTGCCACGGGCCGTAGGCTGTGGTAAGGCCGTTGCTGCCCGCACGGGAGGCCATATCCTCCAGCGTGTTCATCCTGAAAAGTCCCTGGGACCTGTCCGCGCCGGCCAGCGAGAGGGTCAGAGCCCGGACATAGGCGGAGAAGCTGTCAGAGAGGACCGAGAGTGAATAGCTTTCGGCGGTCTGACGCCAGGAAAGGCCCGTGACCACGCCGTTTTCTACGGTGAGCTCCACGGGCGCCGGAGTGAAGTCATTTAAAAAGAGATAGACGGTGTGGGGGTCAGGGACAAAGGTGTCGCGCCAGGTCCCGTCGGGCTCCAGGACCCACCTGTTGGCGTCCAGCACCCGGGTGGAGTAGGTGTTCACGTTCTCCGCCAGCTCCTCGGGGGTGAGCTCCCCGCGGTTTGGGGGCAGATAGAAGCGAAAGGCAATTCCAAGGACGAGGACGAAGCCCAAAACAAAGCACCCGGCGCAAACGTAAGGGCGCCAGCCCCGCCTGTCCCGGAGGTAGACGGTCGAGCCGCCCTCCCAGGGGAGCGCGTAGCCGTCAGAGGCGTCCTTGCGGCTTCTGATGAGCCGCCACAGGCTGACGATGGGGACGTGCAGCCCCTCCCCGCAGAAAAGGACCCCCAGGGTGCGCCCGAAGGCGTCCGTGTAGGAGAGCTTTTGCCCGTTTTCATTAAGGACGCGCATCCCCAAAAGGAGCTTGCCCGGGGTGGCCCCCAGGGTACACAGAAAAAGCGGCTCCACCAGGACCGTTAGAGCCATGAGGAGGACGGTAAAGAGCACGTCCCCCCAGAACGAGCTGCTGCGGTAATCGACGCCCATGAGGCCCATGGTGACAAAGATGTACAGAAGCGACAAGAGGTACCAGTCCAGGCTCCGGGCGAAATACCGCCGCCAGGGCCCCGCCTGCTCCGGCTCCGGGGGGCTGTCCGCCGGGGCGGCGACCTCCTCCGGGGCGGTGAGCGCGGGCGTCCCGTCCCTCAGCGCCGTGAGGTAGAGGCCGGCGTTCAGCGTCTCGTACCGCTCGCCGCCGTCGATCATCTGACGGATGACGCGTTTGGCGTCCTCCAGGTCCTCCTGTTTTGCCTCCAGGGAGCGGGCCCGGGCCCGGAGGCGCTGCTGAAAGTCTGAGGCGTCCAAATCCATGGCCCGGATGTCGTCCACGGAGAAGTTGAGGGAGCGGAGAAGCTTTATTTTCAGGAGCTTTTCAAGGTTGTCCTCCGAGTAGTTGCGGTAGCCGTTTTGTTCCCGGGCGGGCTTTATAAGGCCCTCCTGCTCATAATACCGCACCGTCCCCCGGTCCAGCCCCGTCCGGGCCTCTATCTCGTTGATGGTCATATCCGATCCCCCTTTCACTACGCACTATAGGCCATAAAGCCCCTTTACAGTCAAGAGGATTTTTGATTTTTTCAGAAAATGTATAAAAAGGGGGCGCATCCCCTCCCTGTCAACGCTCACGGGCCGCCAAGAGAGGCGGCCCCTACATGGGTAAAAGCGTTGAATGGGGGCCGGGTCGTTAACTACGGACGGGTCCCCGAGACGGGGACCCCTACGGCTGAAAATTAGGCTTTTACAGCGAACGTAGGGGCCGCCACTCTTGGCGGCCCGGATGAGGGTTATTGAGCGGCTACGTTTAAATTGTTTTTTTCAAGATACGCCGTAGGGGTCGCCGTCCCCGGCGACCCGTGTTGCGTTGACAGGGGGCCGGGATGTTAAACTTTCCCCAAAAGGTCTATTCCTTAATTTTTACGCTAAAGGGCGTCCATTCGACTTTTACGCTGTATTTCAGCTCGTACGCCGGTACTCCCCGAAAGATAGCGTCCTGAATTTCGGTGATCTCTTTTTCCAGCTGTTGCTCGTCGGCGTACCACCCCAAAAACGTGTTTTGCGGGCCCAAAAGGGAGACCGCGCCGTCGCGGGCGGCAAATAGAGCATACCTCGGGGCTTTTTTCCCTCCCCTGAACCTCGGCGAGGACATCACCTTGCTGCACCTCGTAACAACGTGCTCATGGGGCGAAGAAATGGTGATTACCCCCGTCGCCTTTTCGTGCTCCCCGGCCTTTTCTTGGGAGAGCCCGGTATCCAGAAGGCTGTCTAAAGATATGTTCAACCCCCGGGACAACTCTATCAGCTTTTCCACCTCCGGGTAGCCTGTTCCCTGTTCCCATTTTGAAACAGCCTGTCTGCTGACGTCCAGCATTTCCGCCAGCTCCTCCTGGGAGAGATGCCTTTCCTTTCTGACTTTCTGTAAATTTTCCGCGAAGCTCATTAAAGCTGCCTCCGTTCACGTTTTTGAGATAGTAAGATTGTAAAGGCAAATCTCAACAGCCGCCACCAACCTGTGTTTGCGTTTTCGCAACTTAAAATTGCGGCAGCCACATCCGGGCCTGTCTCAGTTCGCTTACCCCACCCGCCAAAACACGTACGCGAACACTGCCACGTGGAGGAGGAAGAGGGTGGGGACGAGGAGATAGAATTTTGGGTGCTTCGTTTTGTGGCGGAGGAGGCGCATCCCCAAAAGCGCGCCCAGGGAGCCGCCCAGGGCCGCTGTCCACAGGAGGGTGGACTCCGGGATCCGCCACATTTTTCGCTGGGCGCGGCGCTTGTCCAGGGCGAAGAGGGCGAAGGCGGCCAGGTTCATGAGGACCAGGTACCCCGTGAGGACGTATTTCATCATTTGCGCAGCTTCTCCATCTGCTGGGCGGTCTGGCGGCGAAGCTCGTCGGTGACGGCCATTTTGCTGATGACCTTTTTGACGGTCTTTTCCAGCTCCCCGCCCTCGGAGTAGTCCGCCGGGAGCATGAAATCGGCCCTGCCGTCCCGGAGAAGGGAGCTGGCGGTCTCCCGCTTATTTTTGGGGTAGACGGCGATGGAGCAGCCGCCGTTTACGCGCACCAGCTTCATGCAGGGCACGTCCGTCACCCCGTCGCCGATGTAGAGCATATTGCGGAAGGGCACGGGCCGCTCGTCCTCCGGGGTGAACTCGTTGAGGGTCCGGTCGTCCGAGAGGTCCAGCACCCCCTTGTTGATGCGAAAGAGGAACTGGGTCTTGGTGGTGTAGTTCACCACGTTCTTGGGCCACTGGGCCACGTCGTCCACGTCGTAGAGGAACTCGCAGGCGAAGACCTCCGCGAAGTTTTTGTAGATGCTGGAGCCCTCGATGATCTCCCGGAGGCCGGAGGAGATGATGTAGTGGCGCACGTCCACGCCCTGGGCCTTGCCGAAGGCCGTTATCCGCTCAAACCAGGTCTCCACGCCGGGGTAGAATTCCAGGTCCTTCCCCAGGGCCACGAAGCTCTCCCGCCGGATGGACTTTTTGGCGGTGCGGGCCCGGTCCAGCATCACGTACATATAGGCTAAGATCCCGTCCATTTTCTTCTCCCGGGCCAGCTCGTTGGCCTCCCGCCAGAACTCCTGGGCGGTCATGTTGACATTGGGGATGAAGCTGTACTCCTGCATGTCCTTGGTGCACAGGGTCTTGTCGAAATCGTACATCAGCGCCACCGTGGGCTTTGACTTTTTCATTTTACCACTTCCTTAGGCCGAAAATTTCTGCTACTATAATAATACACACCCGAAAAAAAGGCAAGGATGATACAATTCTGATACAGAGACGATGTAAAATGGCCGTATCTGAGAGATAAGGAGCCTTGCAAATGATACGCATACTTGTTGTTGACGACGAGCGGCCCATCGCCGCCCTCATAAAGATGAGCCTCTCCAAGGCCGGCTACGTCTGCACCTGCGCCTACGACGGCCTGGAGGCGGCGGATATATTGGAAAAGGAGACCTTCGACCTCATACTCCTCGACATCATGCTCCCCGGGGCCACGGGCTTTGAGCTCATGGACTACATCCGGCCCATGGGCATCCCCGTCATCTTCCTCACCGCCAAGGGGGACGTCTCGGACCGGGTCCACGGGCTGAGGATCGGGGCGGAGGACTACATCGTCAAGCCCTTCGAGGTGGTGGAGCTTCTCGCGCGGGTGGAGGTGGTCCTGCGGCGGTACAACAAGCTCGCCAGCGTCATCGAGATCGCGGGCCTCTCCATCGACACACGCTCCATGCGGGTGACCCGGGACGGGCGGGACATCCCCCTCACCAACAAGGAATATAATCTGCTGCTGCTCTTCGCCCGGAACCCCGGCGCGGCCCTCTACCGGGAGACCATCTACGAGCGGGTCTGGGGCGGGGACTACAACGTGGGCAG
>CANQZF010000076.1 GCA_947628265.1 uncultured Oscillospiraceae bacterium | reverse complement strand
TTTCTCTTATTGCATTCTTGACTTCACACCATTAGACTTGGCAACACACAATACCGCAGAGGGGCGGAAAAGTCGAGAGAAACATGATTGTCAAAAGGGAGAATCTCTTTGCGTCCCATAAATGCGCATCGCCCCACGGAACCGAAGGTCAGAGATAATAATGCATAATTCCTCACAGATACTAAAAACTGAGAAGACGTAGTCGGAATCCCAACTACATCTTTTCAGCTTGCCATACCGTCTTGCCCCCCGGTTCACTTTCTTTCCCTATCACACGGGACAGCTCGGTTGGCGTTTTTAATCAGGGATTAGTATTAAATAAATAATACCACAAATCGTGAATAAATCTACCGCTATTAACCCGGCACACATTTTACACCGCGAGCGGAAATTACACCGCAAAGGCGCGCTTTTCAATGATTCCCCGGCTTTGTATCAAAGTCCGCAAGATCATATCTATGTATTTTGTGATTTTGATATAAGCGGGCAACTTCTCACTTCCGCATCGGAGGTGAGAAGTTCCCTATTTGTTATTTTCAGTAAATGTAAATCGACGGAACTTTGTGCGTTAGTTAAACTTCATATTCTCCAATTCACTATTGAATTCCTTTGTGACTTCAAGAATTACCCTATCTCCATCAGGGATGATCCGATAGTCCTTTAAGACAGGAAACTTCTCGCCTTTGAACTTCAGCACCATTTCCTCAGCCTCTTGCTTAGATGCCAATTCAAATGTTTCAGTGGTTTTTATCAGCTTTGCCATAGTATCATTCCTTTCTAAGCCCAGTAAATAGTCTGTGGTCACTCCGAAATATACGGCGAGTTGGGGAAGCATAGACAAATCAGGAGCATTTAATTCATTTTCCCAACGAGAAATGGTTTGGACGGATATTCGTAGCGCTTCCGAAAATTCTTCCTGTGTAATTCCCCGTTTTTGTCTTAACTCCTTTATTTTTCTGCCAATATCCATACATGACCTCCTGAACTTTGTATCATTATGATAGCACCGCGCAACTTCAAAAAACAGCACGTAAAGCGTTAGTTAACTTAACACTGTTGTTAAGTCGACAAATGACAACCCAGCGGACAAACATATATCCACCCTTCAATAAACCATACCGCAAAATCGTGAATAAATCTACCGCTATTGACCCGGCACGCATTTTACACCGCAAGCAAAAAATACACCGCAAAGGCGCGCTTTTCAATTTTTCCTCTTATTTTCTCAAAACCCTTATATTCTCCAGCGTGCAGTCCCTTGTCAGCCCGTCGTCGGTGTAGAGCTCGTAGGTCTCGCCATCGCCCAATAAAGTGAGATCGCTCACGTCGTATTCCCTCGTGTTGGAGATGATTTTCCCTATGGGCAGGAGCTTGCCGGGGCGGATGTAGAAGACCACCTCCGAAAGCCCCACCTCCACCGTGTATTCACCCTTGGAGACGGGGCGGCAAGTAAACTCCCCGTTGTAGCGCACCTCGGTCATGTCCTCGGGGATGTAGACACGCCTTGAAAGAGCCCCCTCGATGACAACGGGGGCGATCATGAGGCTGTCGCCCACCAGAAGCTGGTCCTCGATGCCCCTGGCCTCCGGGTAGACGAACGAGAGCGGCTTTATGTACATATCCGCCGTCAGCGCCGCCTTCATGTACTCGGAGTAGATGTAGGGCAGCAGCCGGTAGCGCAGCCGGAGCACGGTGCGGAAGTCCTCCACGTCCCCGAAGCTGTACGCCTCCTGGTTTTGGGTGAATTTGCTGGTGTGGTTGCGCATCAGCGGCGTGAACACGGAGAAGGCCAGCCACCGCAGCAAAAGCTCCCTTGTGCAGTTGCCGCCGAAGCCGCCGGTGTCCGCCCCGGAGTATAGGAAGCCGCACATGTTGAGGGACGGCATGTGCCGCACATTCAGCCTGAGATGCTCCCATTTGGAGCTGTTGTCCCCGGTCCAGACGCCCCCGTAGCGGTTGGCGCCGATGTAGCTGGAGCGGGAGAAGAGCATGAAGCGGTGGTCCAAAAGCCTCTCAAGCCCCTCGCTGGTGGCCCGGGTCATCATGGCGCCGAAGAGGTTGTGGACGTCGTAGTGCCGGAGCCGCCGCCCGTCCATGTCGTGGAAAAAGGATTTGTAATCGCGCAAAAGCTCCCGGGCCTTCTTCTCCTTTCGCCGCTTGCCGGGGAGCATCCCGAGGATAAGCTGGTAGAGGGGATTTTTCAGCCCCTTGGCGTACTCGCTGTAGAAGATGGCGGGCTCGTTCATGTCGTTCCAAAAGCCCTCGATCCCGGCGTCGGTATAGAATTTGTATAGTCCCCCGAACCACTCTCTGGCGCGTGTATTGAGAAAATCCGGGAAGTGGGTCATCCCCGGCCAGACGCCGGCCTTGAAGAAGCCGCCCTCCTTATTCCGGCAGAAATACCCGCCCCGGACGCCCTCCTCGTACACCGCCTCCCCCGGTTCCACCTTGATGCCGGCGTCCACAATGGGCACGAGGCGGATGCCCCGGGAACCCATCTCCGAGACAAAGGCCCCGATGTCCGGAAAGTTCTTTTGGTTGAAGGAGAAGTCCCGGTAACCCTCCATGTAGTCGATGTCCATGCAGATGTAGTCGAGAGGCAGGCTGTTTTTCTGGTATCCGTCGGCGACCTTGCGGAAATCCTCGGGCGCGGCGTACCCGAACCGGCTCTGGCCATAGCCGAAGGCCCAGAGGGGCGGGAGATAGCACCGCCCCACGGCGGCGATGAGCTCCCGGCAGACGCCCAAGGCCGTATCGCTCTCGATTTGATAGAGCCGCAGGTCCTGGGTGTCGCAGTGGACGTAGATCTCCCCGGAGCCCTGATAGTCGATCTCAAAGACCACCCGGGCGGGGGTATCGAAAAACGCGCCGAAGGCCGCCTCCCCGTCCACCACAAGGAAATTGTGGGAGGCGTAAAGGGAGGGGTTTGAGTCCTCATGGTCGGCGGTGTCGGTGTTGAAGGAGATATACCGCCCGCCCCGCTTGTTGACTCGCCCCATGGTCTCCCCAAGGCCATAGACGACGTCCCGGGCCCCCAGGGGAAGACGGAACGCGATGCCGCCCTTGTCCCGCTCCACCTGAAACCGCGCCACGCCGGAGACATCCTCCACCGCCGCCGTAACCGCCCCCGTCTCCACCGGGTCACCGAAAATGTATTTTGTAATCATGCAACCACCCCGTTAAATGTGTTTTTTCCAATTATACAATACATTTCCCGCTAAATCTACCCTCCGGGCAAAGATTGAATGGATCAAAAAAGTGTTTTTTATTGGTTTATCGTTCATGAAAAGCGCAAAACCGGGCGGAGCTCCACCCCCGCCCGGTTCAACGGTCAAAAATTAATAAAAACTACCTCTTCATTCTTCACTATTACTTCTTACTTCCAAAAATCGGCCCAACGTATTTAGTGAAGAGTGAATAGTGAATAGTGAAAAAGTAAAAATCGGCAAGCCTCTGACGATGCTTGCCGATTTTTGGTGCGCGAGGGGGGACTTGAACCCCCACGTGCGTAGTGCACACTAGAACCTGAATCTAGCGAGTCTGCCAATTCCACCACTCGCGCGTGCGCAAGTATAATACCATATCGCCCTTGGGGTGTCAAGTGTTTTTTCGCTTAAATTTTCATCCGGAGGGGTAAGATCATGCCCCCAAAAAATCCGCCAGCTCCGCAGGGGTGGCGGAGAGGTGTATGGCCCCGGCCTCTCCGAGCTCCTCCGCCGTGCCGTAGCCGTAGAGGACCCCCAGGGTCTCGATGCCCCACGCCCGGGCCCCCTCCACGTCGTAAAATCTGTCGCCGATCATGAGGGCCCGGGAGACGTCGGGGATGGGGAGGGCGTCGATGATGTACCGAAGGACGTCGGCCTTGCTGCTGCGGCCCACCTCGTCCTTGGACCCGGCTAAAAGCCGGAAATACGGCTCCAGCCCGAAGCGCCGGATGACGCTCTCCACCTGGGGCTGGGCCTTGGTGGAGGCCACGGCCAGGGTGTACCCGGCGGCGTTCAGCCGCCGCAGGGCCTCCTCCACCCCGGGGATGAGGCTGTTTTCCGTATATCCTTTTGCGGCGGCGTAGGTGAGGTACGTTTTTGTGGCCGCCTCCAGCCGCTCCCCCTCCAGCCCGAAAAAGGTCCTGAAGGAGTAGGAAAGCGGCGGGCCCATGCACTTTTTAAAATCCTCAAAGGTGGGTATCTCCATGCCGAGACTCCCGAGAGCCGCGCAAAAGCCGTTGTAGACGCCGGGGGCGGAGTCCGTCAGGGTCCCGTCCAGATCGAAGAGAAGGATGTCGTATGTTCGCATATCATTTTGCCTCACAGCTTCGTGATAAAGGCACCGGCGGCCCGGAGCATCAGGCGCTTCTGGGTCCCGCCGAAGTCCACGGTGACAAGGGCGTCCCCGGGCATGGTCTTCACGTCCGTCACCGTCCCCTGGCCGAAGGCCTTGTGGCGGATGGCGTCCCCGGGGCGCAGCTCCAAAAGGGCGGGGGACGCCTTGGCGGCGGGGGTCTTCCCCACAGGTGGGCGGGACGGGCCCGGGCGCGCCACGCCGGAGGCGGAGCGGATGGGCCCCGGCCGGCGGGCGTCGTTGGGGGACAGATGCTCCCTGTACGCGCCGCGCGCCTCCCGGCGCTCAAACTGCCGCTCCCGGAGGGCGTAGTCCATATACTCCGGGTCCGGCTCATAGCGTAGGCCCTGACGCACGGCGTCGGCGGGTTTATCGATGTGTTCCTCAGGAATTTCCTCCACGAACCGGGAGATGAGGTTGGAGCTGGTGCGGCCAAAGAGCATCCGGCGTCTGGCGGCGGTGAGAGTGAGGCTGCGCTTGGCCCGGGTCAGGGCCACGTAACAGAGCCGGCGCTCCTCCTCCATCTCCTCCTCGTCCCCGATGGTCCGGCTGGAGGGGAAGATGCCGTCCTCCATGCCCACCAGAAATACGGAGGGAAATTCCAGTCCCTTGGCGGAGTGGATGGTCATCATCACCACGCTGTTCTCCCCGGCCTCCATGCTGTCAAGGTCGGTGTAGAGGGCGATCTCGTCCAGAAAACCCGCAAGGGACGGGCTCTCCGCTCCGGCGGCGTAATTTACGATGTTGCTCTTGAGCTCCATGATGTTGTCCCGGCGCGCCAGGGCCTCGTCGGAGTCCCCCAGGGCCGCCAGATACCCGGTCTTATCCAGGAGCGCGTCATAAAATTCCGGGAGGGGCATGGACTCCGAGAGTGTCCGCAGCTCCATGATGAGCTCTAAAAACTTCATGAGCTTCCCGGCGGCGGCCTTGAGCTCGGGGTAGAGGGCCGCGTCCGCCGCCACGTCCAAAAGAGGCCGCCGCTCCGTGGCGGAAATGGCGCGAAGCCGCTCCAGAGTGGTCTCCCCGATGCCCCGGGGGGGATTATTGATGATCCGCAAAAGCCGCAGGTCGTCCGCCGGGTTCTGGACGGCGCAGAGGTAGCTGGTCACGTCCTTTATTTCCATGCGGTCAAAGAACCGGGTGCCGCCCACGACCCGGTAGGGGATGCTCATGCGCTTGAAGGCGTACTCCAGGCGGTTGGACTGGGCATTCATGCGGTAGAGCACCGCGAAATCTCCCCAGCGCATCCCGGAGGAGACCCCCTCCACGATCTTCCCCGCCACGAAGGCGGCCTCCTCGTCGTCGTTCTCCGCGATGTGGAGTGTGAGCTTCTCCCCATCCCCGGCGGAGGTCCAGAGGTTCTTGCCCTTGCGGCCTAAATTATTCTTGATGACGCTGTTGGCGGCCCCCAGGATGTGGCCGGTGGAGCGGTAGTTTTGTTCCAGCTTTATGACGCGGGCGTTTTTGTAGAGCTTTTCAAAGCCCAGGATGTTCTCGATGGTGGCGCCCCGGAAGCGGTAGATGCTCTGGTCGTCGTCGCCCACCACGCAGATATTCCCCCGCCCGCCGGCCAGGTACGCCGCCAGCTTGTACTGAATTTTGCTGGTGTCCTGGTACTCGTCCACCAGGACGTACTGAAACTGTCTCTGCCAACGCTCCCGGACCTCCGGGTAGTCCCGCAAAAGCCGGACGGTGAAGAGGATGAGGTCGTCAAAATCCAGAGCGTCGGCGGCCAGGAGCCTCCGGGAGTACTCGATGTACGCCTTGGCGATCTGCTTATTCCGGGGGTCCCAGCCCTTCTCCGCCTGGGCGGCGAAATCCTCAGCGGAGAGCATGTTGTCCTTGGCCCGGCTGATGGCGGAGAGCACCACCTTGGGGGGGAAGGTCTTTTCGTCCATGTTGAGCTCCTTGAGGACCCGCTTCATCACCGCTGCGGAGTCCGAGGCGTCGTAGATGGTGAAGGAGGAGGGCAGACCCATGGCCTCGCCGCTGCGCCGCAAGATCCGCACGCACGCGGAGTGGAAGGTCATGGCCCAGATGTCCTGGGCCCCCGGCCCCAGCCGGGCCTCCAGGCGGCTTTTCAGCTCGTCGGCGGCCTTGTTGGTGAAGGTGATGGCGCAGATCCGCCAGGGCTCCACCGGGTCCAGGGCGCAGAGCGCCTCGACCTCCGGCGACAGCTCCCCCGTCTCCCGGACGGCCTTCTCCAAAACGGCCAGCTCCGCCTCCCCCGCGCCCTCCGGCAGCTCCTCGGAGTCCGAGGCGCGGCCAAAGCGGATGAGGTTGGCGACCCGGTTGATGAGCACCGTGGTCTTGCCGCTCCCGGCCCCCGCCAGCAGTAAAAGCGGCCCCTCCGTGGCCATCACGGCCCTTTGCTGCATGTCGTTGAGGCCCTGAAAATCCCGGAGGATCAGCTCCCGCCGGGCTGTGACAAATCGTTTCTCTAATTCTTTCCTGTCCATAGCACACTGCCTTATGTAAAAATGTTTGCCTTATTATACACCCTTTTGCCCCCAAAGGACAACCCACACTTTGCAAACCCATAAAAAATTTGCCGGGAGCCTTTCGGCTCCCGGCGGATGAAAAAGAGGATAAAATGAAAAAGGTGAATAAGCATCGTTAACGATACTTATAGTAGCCCAAAAGTTTTAAGAGAAAAACATTAAAATATTTCAAAATTATTAAAAACAAAGATATATTCAGTTAACATAACAAATTTATTCAAATCCTGTCAATCAAAGGCAAAACCGAACCACCCCGGGAGCGTCTCCCCGGGTACGGCGGGGGCGGAGAGCATGGCGAAGGGGGCGGCCTCGTCCCCCGGGCGGGGCGGCGTGCGGTAGGTGAAGTTCTGGCATTTGACGCACCGGGCCGCCAGGGCGGCGGCGTTGTAGCGGCTGGCGGAGGGGGCGATGAGCTCCGGGATGAAGGCCCGCCCGTCCCGGATCTCCACGGCGGCGCAGCACCGGTCGCCCTCGGTGACGATGTAGAAAAGCCCCCCGCCGGTCTCGTTGCATAGGGCCTCCTGAAACTCCAGGGGCCCTATGTCAAAATCGATGTGGGTCCGCCCGTGGAGAAGCTCCTCCCGCAGCGCGGCGTACCCCCGGACGGTGACCCGGGTGACGCTGCCCGTCAGGGGGAGGCCCACGTCGGTGCAGTTTTGCTCGGTGGCCGCGAAGCATTTTGCGTAGCCGAACTTTTCGTAGTAGTCGAAAAGCCCCCGCTCGGCGGGGCAGATGACGCCGTACCCCGTCTGGACGGAGGCGTCATGGGCCATCTTGAGGACTTTCCCGCCAAAGCCACGACGGCGGAAATCCGGGTGCGTCCCGTAGGCGTACACCACCCGGCAGGGGGTCCAGCGCCCCTCCCGGG
>CANQZF010000075.1 GCA_947628265.1 uncultured Oscillospiraceae bacterium | reverse complement strand
CAAATTCAACGCCTCGCAGGCGGAGATGAAGCCGTCCTTGCGCTTGTTGGGCTCGTTTGTCAGGCGCGAGCCGATGCGCATGAAGGCCAAATTCCGGCAGCCGTTCTCGTAGAGCTTCTCCGCCGCGATGCGCCCGCCGCCGTAGTTGTCCGAGGACACGCAGGGGATTTGGGCGCCAAAGTAGCGGTCGATGGACACCATGGGCACGTTCTCCGACACCTTCAGCTCCGGGTTGTAGCTCAGGCAAATGATGCCGTCCACCTTCTGCTGCTCGGCTAAGATGACGTACTCCTGCTCCTGGGCCGGGTCGTAGTCCGTTGCGAACAGGAGCATCCTGTATTTCCGGGCCGAGAGCACCCGGTTTATGCAGTTGACCAGCCGTGCGAAGAAGGGGCTCACCAGGTTCGGGACCAGCACCGCCACGGTGTAGGTCTTGTTGGTCTTCAGACCCTTGGCGTAGGAGTTGACACGGTAGTTGAGCTTGGCCACCGCCTCCTCCACCCGCTTGCGGTAGCTCTCCCCCACAGGGATGCCGTTCATCACCTTGGAGACGGTCCCCAGGGCCACGCCGGCCTCCCTGGCCACGTCCTTCATGGTGGGGACGGAGTTTGCTTCTCCCATCAGATCACCTCATATGCATGAAATACTCTTTTGCGTTTCACGAAATAAGCTTACCATATTTCACGGTGTTTGTAAAGGGGTTTCCTGAAATTTTATGAAACGATTTTGCGAGATTTCACGGGGAAATTGCACAAAATTACCCCGACGGATTTGTGCGCACCTAACAAAATGTGAATTTTCAGCGAAAAATTTGAAAAAAATCATTGACGTGGGGCCCCCACAAGTGCTATTGTAAAGGCGTTCAAGAAAAATCGTTTCACGCAAAATGGCACGTCCTTCCCGGATCCAGGCTGGCGACCCGGCCGGAAACGGCGTCAAAAGATCCCCTGCCGTGAGATCTCTTTTACGGCGCACCTATTTTGATCCATCAAAGGAGGGAAAACCCAGCGTGAGTAAAAAAGCAGTCAAGGAAAAGGACTCAAAAGCGGCGAAGGCCGTGGCGGTCCCGGCGCGGGAGGGCGCGGAGACCGTGGTCCCGGGCAAGAGCCTGGGTCTGCGTATCCTCCAGTCCTGGCAGCTCTACGCGATGCTGCTGATTCCGGTCATCATCACCATTATTTATAAGTACATCCCCATGTACGGCATCCAGATCGCCTTCCGGGACTACAAAGCCAGCAAGGGCTTTTTCGGAAGCAAATGGGTGGGCATGAAGTGGTTCAACGAGTTCTTCGAGGCCTGGAACTTCAAGCGGATGATCGTGAACACCGTGAAGCTCAGCCTCTACGGACTTCTCTGGAGCTTCCCGGTCCCCATCATCCTGGCCCTGGCCCTGAACCAGCTGCGGTTCAAGCGCTTCAAGAGGGTGGTGCAGACCGTCCTCTACGCCCCCCACTTCATCTCCATCATGGTGGTCTGCGGTATGATCCGCATCTTCCTCTCCCCCTACGGCGGCCTTATCAACCTTTTGCTGGGCGGCAAGCACATTGACTTTATGACCATCCCGGAGGCCTTCCGCACCATCTACATCGCCTCAGGCATCTGGCAGGACGCCGGCTGGGGCACCATCATTTACCTGGCGACCCTCTCCGCCGTGGACCCCGGCCTTTATGAGGCGGCGAAGATCGACGGTGCCTCCATGTTCCAGCGGATCTTGCACATCGACATCCCCGAGCTCGTCCCCATGATCGTCCTCCAGCTCATCATGAGCGCCGGCGGCATCATGAGCGTGGGCTTCGAGAAGGTCTTCCTCCTCCAGACCCAGCTCAACAAGACGACCTCCGACGTCATCGCGGTCTATGTGTACCAGGAAGGTATCGAAAATCAGGAATACAGCCTGTCCACCGCAGTGGGCCTCTTCAACACGGTGATCAACATCATCCTCCTCATCATCGTCAACAAGATCGCCAAGAAGGCCGCAGACGTAAGCTTTGTGTAAGGAGGCGGGAACCATGGAAAAAACGAAAAAGCACGGCCTTTCCGACAGGGCCAGCGACATCATCCTGGTGGCGCTGTGCGTCATCATCCTCCTCATCGTGGCCTATCCCCTCTACTACGTCCTGGTGGCCTCCGTTTCCGACCCCTATGACGTCTACTCCGGCCGGACCTTCTTCGCCCCCAGCCAGTTCACCCTGGAGGGCTACAAGGCGGTGTTCGCCAACGAGGCGCTCCTGGACGGCTTCATCAACTCCGTGAAGTACACCGTCATCGGTACGATCTACTCCGTGGTCCTGGTCTACCTGGTGGCCTTCCCTCTGAGCCGGAAGGACCTGCCCGGGCGCAAGTGGATCTCCATCTTCTTCATCATCACCATGTACTTCGGCGGCGGCCTCATCCCCACCTACCTGGTGGCCAAGAACACCGGGCTCCTCAACAACATGTGGGCCCTGTTCCTCCCCGGCGGCGTGGCGGTGGGCAACGTCATCATCGTCCGGAACTTCTTTGAGAACAACATCCCCAAGGAGCTCATGGAGGCCGCCGAGATTGACGGCGCCAGCGACTTCACCGTGTTCTTCCGGGTGGTCGTGCCCCTGAGCCGCTCCATCATGGCGGTCATGGTGGTCTTCGCCATGGTGGCCTACTGGAACGACTGGTTCACCGCCCTCATCTACTTCCAGGATCACTCCATGGACCCCTTCCCCCTGGTGCTCCGTGGCATCCTCATCAACGCCTCCCAGATGACCAACATGACCGGCGGCCAGGACTACGCCGAGGCCAACCGCTCCGCCGAGCTTATCAAGTTCGCCTCCATGATCGTGGCGGCGGTCCCCATGCTGGTCCTCTACCCCTTTGTCCAGAAGTACTTTGAGAAGGGCTTCATGACCGGCGCCGTAAAGGGCTGAGCGGCCGGCTCGAAAGAACCACAGCCTTGATTTTTGAAATTTAAAAAGGAGAATTTTCATGAAAAGATCCACACTGAAAAAGGTCCTGTGTCTGGCGCTGGCGCTCTGCCTGACGGCCGCTCTGGCCGCCTGCGGCGGTGGCACCGAGAAGAACGGCGGCGAGGACCAGACGACCTTCTCCATCATGGGCGGTATGTCCTCCCTGAGCTCCGGCTACGACTCCAACCCCGTCATGCAGCAGATGGCCGAGGACGCCGGCATCGAGATCGAGTGGGACCTGATGGCCGATTCCCTGTCTGAGCGCGTGGGCGTCACCATCGGCGGCGGCGACCTGCCCGACGCCTTCATCGCCGTGAACTTCAGCCAGGGCGACATCGCCGAGTACGGCGAGGACGGGGTCTTCATTGACCTCACCGAGTACATCACCCCCGAGATCATGCCCAACCTCAGCAAGATTTTGGAGGAGCACCCCGAGATCCGCTCCGCCATCACCTCTGCCGACGGAAAGATCTACGGTCTGCCCCAGGGCGAGCTCATGGGCACCGCCGCCATCGGCATGGAGGACAACTACGCCATCCACTCTGTCCCTGAGTTCTCCATGATCAACAAGACGTGGCTCGACGAGCTGGGCCTCCCCGTCCCCACTAACCTCACCGAGCTCCATGACGCCCTCGTGGCCTTCAAGGAGAACGACATGGCCACCCGCAACGGCAACTCCGCCGGCCAGACCATCCCCATGTCCACCGGTTACGACCAGTGGTGCTGGGGCCAGGAGATCTTCTACTCCGGCTTCGGCTTCACCAACTTCACCTCCGACGTGTGCAACGACCTGCTGGTGAACCCCGACGGCACCGTGGAGTTCGTCTGCGCCACCAAGAAATACCGCGACGCCGTCAGCTACTTCTCCGACTGGTACAAGGAGGAGCTGATGGACCTGGAGATGTTCTCCCAGAGCGACAGCCAGCTCATCGCCAAGTGCACCCAAGGCCGCGTGGGCGTGGCCACCTGGTGGTACATCGAGCAGATCATGGGCGACAAGTCCGACCAGTACGTCTATCTGCCCCCTCTGTCCGGCCCTGTGGGCACCGAGTATGAGGGCGTCATGGGCCTGAACCTTCGCGGCGCTCCCGCCGTCACCGCCGGCCACCTGAACATCACCTCCGCCTGTGGCAACCCTGCGGGGCTCCTCAAATACTTCGACCAGTGGTACGATCCCGAGATCGTCATGCAGCTCCAGTACGGCCCCATCGGCATCTTTTTCACCGAGAAGGACGAGAACGGCATGTGGAAGGCCATCACCGATGAGGAGGCCGTGGCCAAGTACGGCAAGACCGCCGGCTCCCTCCAGGCCCAGTACGCGGTCTACGGACCCAGGCTCATCCTCCCCGAGTACTACGACACCGTCTTCGAGCTGGAGGACCGCGCCAAGGAGCGCCTGGAGCTCCTGGCCAACGACTGGATCCCCCTGGCCGAGAACAAGCTCTACTACCCCAACGACGTGACCTTCACCGCCGACGAGCTGGAGATCATCGATCGCTACAAGGCCAGCTTCGTGCAGCTGGTGGCCGAGAACGAGGGCAACTGGCTCAAGAACGGCGGCCCCACCGACAAGGAGTGGGAGGATTACCTGAATGTCCTGCGGGACAGCTGCGGCATGGATAAGCTCCTCACCGTCTATCAGGACGCGTACACCCGCTACATGAGCGCCCAATAAGGCTGTTGACAAAACGCGGAATGTAAGATACCATGAGGGCCGCCCAAAAAGCGGCCCTCAAATAAAATATCGGAGATCTTGGAGGAGTCCCCATGACAAGCGAAATTCTCAAAAAGGCCAGGGAGTACGAGGAGCGCGTCTCGGCCTACATCTCGGAGGCCGAGCGGCCCGCCTTTCATTTCAGCTCCCGTGTGGGCTGGATGAACGACCCCAACGGCTTTTCCTACTATAAGGGCGTCTACCACCTCTTTTACCAGTACCACCCCTACTCCACCAAGTGGGGACCCATGCACTGGGGCCACGCGGTGAGCCGGGATATGCTGCGCTGGGAGTATCTGCCCGCAGCTTTAGCGCCGGACACGCCCTACGACAACGCCGGGTGCTTCTCCGGCTCGGCCCTGGAGCTCCCGGACGGGCGGCAGCTTTTGATGTACACCGGCGTCCAGGAGCACTTGAGCCGGGACGGGGTGCGCCGGGATCTGCAGACCCAGTGCCTGGCGGTGGGGGACGGCCTCGATTACGAAAAGTGCCCCCAAAACCCGGTGCTCCCCGGCGACGTGCTGCCGGAGGGCTTCAGCCGCCAGGATTTTAGGGACCCCAAGATGTTCCGCCGTCCCGACGGCTCCTACGGCTGCGTGGTGGGGTGCCGGACCGAGGACGGCAGCGGCGCCATTTTGCTTTTTGAGAGCGCCGACGGCTTTGCATGGCACTTCGTCACCGTGCTGGACCGGTGCTGGAACGAGTTTGGGCGCATGTGGGAGTGCCCGGACTTCTTCCCCCTGGGGGACAAGCAGATCCTGATGGTCAGTCCCCAGGACATGAGCGCCGTGGGGCTGGAGTTCCACAACGGCGACTGCACCATGTTCCTCATTGGCAGCTACGACGAGGAGACCCGCCGCTTCGAGCGGGAGGCCGTCCAGGCGGTGGACTACGGCCTCGATTTCTACGCCCCCCAGACCACCGTCACCCCTGACGGGCGGCGGGTAGTCCTGGGCTGGATGCAAAACTGGGACACTTCCGTGGCCCAGCCGGAGGACAAGTGGTTCGGTCAGATCACCCTGCCCCGGGAGCTCACCTACCGGGACGGGCGGGTGGTCCAGAACCCCGTCCGGGAGCTGGAACTGCTTCACGGGCGACGGGTGAGCTACACGGACATCCCCGTCCAGGAGGAGCTGACCCTCCGGGGCGTCTACGGGCGGGTCATCGACATGACCGTGACGGTGCGGCCCAGGTCCGAGTGCGGCTACACCAGCTTTCGCATGAAGGTGGCCGCCGGCAGCCAGCACTACACCTCCATCACCTACACGCCCCTGACCAGCACATTGCGGGTCAGCCGCGACCACTCCGGCACCAACCGGGACTTCGTCCACGTGCGGGAGTGCTTCGTCCGGGACCGGGGCGGGGAGATCAAGCTCCGGGTGATCTTGGACCGCTTCTCCGCCGAGATCTTCGTCAACGACGGCGAGCAGGCCGTGACCCTGACCTTCCAGACCCCCCTCTCCGCCGACGGCATCAGCTTCCAGTCCCAGGGCAAGACCGTCATCAACGTGGAAAAATACGACATCGTCACACAACCCTGAGACCGCCGGCACCCTCAAATAACCCGTATGGCCGTGGGACACGATCCCACGGCCTTGTGGTGTACCGTTCTTTTCTGCTCCGAATTCCCGTTTCGGCTAAACTTCCAAAAACAGAGTTGAACCGGGCACGGCAAAAAATCTCTCCCAAAAATCTGATTTGCACTTAAAATCCGCAGCCAAATCTGTTATATTACTACTTGCGCCAACCAAATGCGCCCGTAGCTTAAGCTGGATAGAGTGTCAGACTTAGGCGTCAGGCAATCGTGTGAGCGATAAAGGTCAAAGTCCTTGCACCGCAAGGGGTTGGGAATTCGCAGAGAGTGAAAAAATGGCGCCGTTGACTACTTTTTGACTACTAATTTTTGAGAACTGACTACCGGGGTTTTGAGCCTGATTATTATATACATAAAAAAGCAGCCAGCAAAAACTGGCTGCTTTTTGTGCTTTTTCCGACAGTTCAACCTCTGATCATGATCCCTATCGCCCGGAAAAAATGGCCGTTTGCCATCTCCACCAGGCCCTTGGCGACTGCGTCGCTCAGGGTGCCGCCGGCATTGATGGCGGCGGCGCGGATGGGGCAGTCTGTGGAACAGATGAGCGTCATTCGGTACGCGGGGTCGGTGAGGTCCTTTTTCCCGCCGAAGCTCTTGGCAATGATATTCTCGGTGGCGGAGTACATGATCTTCATGATGAGGGAATGGTCCTTCATTTCCATACTGCTGTTGTCTAAGGTATAGCTGCCTTTTTTTGGCTCCGGCAAGGGTGGCATGGGCCGCCCCATGGCCTTTTCCCAGTCCGCGCGGGAGGGCGCGCCGTGGGGCTTTTCATACCAGCTCCCCGCCTGCCACGCGGGGGCAGGGATGCGTTCCCCGGCGATTTTTACCTCGCCGCGCAGCCGCACATCCCGGCTGGAGGCGGCAAGCTCGATCCCATAGGTCCCGGCTGGCGTTTTCCAGCCGTTGTTCCAAATGGCGAAGCAGCGATCGTCCAGGGTGAAGGACACCTCTTTTCGCTCTCCGGGAGCCAGCTCCACGCGAGCAAACCGCTTAAGCTCCCGCAAAGGGCGGTGAGGTCCGTCCTGGGGCGGGGCCACATAGAGCTGTACCACCTCCGCGCCGGCCGCTGAGCCGGTGTTCTTGACGGTCGCCGTTACCCTGCGCCCGTCGATCTTCAAATCGCTGTACGCAAAGCTTGTATAGCTGAGGCCGAAGCCGAAGGGGAAACGCACGTCCTTCCCGGCCTTGTCGTAATAGCGATAGCCCACATATATGCTCTCCCGGTACTCCGGGTGGTACACACCGAAGGTGTCCTTACTGGCAACGTCGTCATACCGCACAGGCCAACTCTCGGTGAGCTTACCGGAAGGATTTGCCCTCCCGGTGAGCAGGTCCGCGGCCGCCTGGCCGCCCGCCTGACCGGACAGGCCCATGTACAGCACGGCCTTCACCTTGTCAAACCAGGGCAGCTCCATGGGACTGCCCCCCAACAGCACCACCACGGTGTTGGGATTAGCGGCGCAG
>CANQZF010000074.1 GCA_947628265.1 uncultured Oscillospiraceae bacterium | reverse complement strand
ACGGGCGGCCTCGGCGTCGGCGCGGGTGACGGTGAAGGTCACGTCCTGATTGCCGTCCCGGCCCAGGGACTGGATGATGATGTCCACGTTGATCTTCTCGTTCGCCAGGACCCGGAAGATCTTGAAGGCGATGCCCGGCTCGTCCTTGATGCTCACCAGGGTAAAACGCGCCACGTTTACGTCCTTCGCGACTCCGCTGACTTCTGCCTGTTCCAATTTCTTTACCTCCCTGACTTTTGTACCGGGTTTTCTCTCGTAGCTGGAAAGGACCTCCAGGTCCACGTTGTAGCGCTTGGCCATCTCCACGGAGCGGTTGTGGAGGACCTTGGCGCCCATGCTGGCCAGCTCCAGCATCTCGTCAAAGGTGATCTCGTCCAGCTTCTTGGCGCCGGGGACCTTGTTGGGGTCGGCGGTGTACACGCCGTCCACGTCGGTGTAGATCTGGCAGAGGTCCGCGTGCATGGCCGCCGCGATGGCCACCGCCGAGGTGTCGGAGCCGCCGCGCCCCAGGGTGGTGACGTCGTCATACTTGTTGATGCCCTGGAACCCCGTGACCAGCACCACGCGTCTTCCGTCCAGCTCCTTGCGGATGCGCTCCGAGCCCACGGACTTGATGGCGGCGTTGGAGTAGTTGGTATTCGTCTTGAAATCCACCTGCCAGCCGGTGAGGGAGACGGCGGGGACGCCCATGCCGTTCAGCATCATGGCGCACAGGGCCACCGACTGCTGCTCGCCGGTAGAGAGGAGCATATCCATCTCCCGCTTGGAGGGCTTGGGGTTATACTCCAGGGCCGTGGCGATGAGCTTATCCGTGGTCTTGCCCTGGGCCGAGAGGACGACGATCACGTCGTTCCCCGCGTTGTAGGCTTCCGCGATGATCCCGGCGACTCTCCGGACCTTCTCCACGTCGGCCACGGAGCTCCCGCCGAATTTTTGAACAATGAGTGCCATAAAAGGCCTCCTCTAAATAAATATGATCTGCTTACACGGGCGTTATAGCCGCCCGGACCATTTTATGCGCTGTCAGAGTATTCGGAACCTGGCAAGGACCTTCGCGTCCCCCAGGGCCGCGTCCAGCTCCCGGGCGGTGAGGCGTCCGGTGACGAACACACGCTCCCCGCCGTGGGCGAGGGTTTTTACAGGCTCCAGGGAGCTCTCGTCCGCCGCCCCCTCGAAGCGCACATACCAGCGGACAGCCATATCCCGGACGTCCGCCAAAAAGCCGGGCTCCGAGGGCTCCCAGCCCACCATCCGCCGCCGCTCCCGGTGCTTTACCGCGTCGATGACGTCCGCCGCCACGGCGCTGGCGGTGGGCCGCTTGCCGGCCCCGGCGCCGTAGAACATACACTCGCCCAAGGCGTTGCCGTGGACCACGATGCCGTTCATCACGCCCTTGACGCCGGCGATGAGCTTATCCTTTTCAATGAGGTGCGGGGCCACATACGCCGTCACCCGCCCGTCCGGCAGACGGTAGGCGCGGCCCAGGAGCTTGATCCTGTATCCCAGCTCTCCCGCGCGCTCCACGTCCGTAAGGTCGATGCCGCCGATGCCCTCCACGCTGATGGCCGCAGGGTCCACGTTCTTCCCGAAGCACAGGTCCGCCAGAATACATATTTTCCTGGCCGCGTCATATCCTTTTACATCGGCTGAGGGGTCCGCCTCGGCGTAGCCCAGGCGCTGGGCGTCCCGGAGGACGTCGTCAAAGGGACAGCCCTCCCCGATCATGCGGGTCAGGATGTAGTTGGTGGTGCCGTTGAGGATGCCGTAGATCTCGTCGATCTCGTTGGCGGCAAGGCACTGGGTGATGGGCCGGATGATGGGGATGCCCCCGCCCACGCTGGCCTCAAAGAGGTAGTTTACATTCTTTTCCTTTGCCAGGGCCAGAAGCTCCAGCCCGTGGACCGCCACCAGCTCCTTGTTGGAGGTGACCACGCTCTTCCCCGCAAGGATGGAGCGCTTCGTGAAGTCGTAGGCCACGCCCACGCCGCCGATGGTCTCCACCACCACGCTGATGTCGGGGTCCCGCTCCACGGCGGAGAAATCCCTTGTGAGCCTGTCCCGGAAGGGGCTGTCGGGAAAATCCCGGACGTCCACGATGGTCTTGACGGAGATCTCCTCGCCGGCGGCCAGGGCGATACGCCCCCTGTTTTCCTCCATGACCTCCGCGACGCCGGAGCCCACGGTCCCAAAGCCCAGTATGGCGATATTTACCATGACGCTTCCTCCTTCCCGGGTGCATAGTTCCCCCGCCGCCATGGAGAAAATAGCCGTGGCAGGGAAAACCGCGCTCTCTTTATATTATCACAGACTTTTCCCTAACGCAACAAACTTTTCACCTCGCAAAAGCGAAAAATGGCCGCGATTTCGGCTTTGAAAATGTCAATTTTAACAAATAACCACGAGGAGGGGCTGAAAATGGGGGGAGCGGGGAGGCGTGAAGCGCGTTTCGCCCTGTGGGCCGTGGGGCTCATCGTGGGGGGAGCGCTCTTTTTCCGGTTCCTGCTCCCGTGCCTTCTCCCGTTTTTGCTGGCCTTCGCCACCGCCGCCGTCTCGGAGCCGGTGGTGGATTTCCTCACGGAGCGTGCCCATATCCGCCGGGGAATCGCCTCGGCGTTGTGCGTGCTGGTGATCCTCTCCTCCGTGGCGGGGTTCTTCCTTCTGGTGGTGGTGCGGCTGGCGGACGAGGCGGTGGGCCTTGTGATGAGCCTCCCGCGCCTGGCCTCGGGCCTGCCTGATGTGGTGAGCCGGGTGGAGCTGGCCCTGGGCCGGGCGATGGACTCCGCGCCCGAGGCCCTGCGAAGCTACATGGAGGCGGCCCTCGACGCCATCGCCCAGCGTGCCGCCCAGATCCCCGCCGCCCTCTCCGGGTGGGTGCTGGAGCGCCTGTCCTCGGCGGCGTCCCGGGCCCCGGGGACCCTTCTGACCCTGGCCACCTGGGCCATCGGCTCCTTTTTCATAAGCGCCGGGTTTGACGACATCCGGGCCTTCCTCATCCGGCAGATCCCGGAGGGAGCCCGTGAGACCGCCCGGGGCATGAAGCGGGAGCTTTTGACGAGCCTGGGCCGGTGGCTCCGGGCGGAGGCCATGCTTTTGGGCGTCACCTTCGCGGAGCTCACCGCCGCCTTTATGCTCATGGGCGTGGAGTACGGCGTGGTCATCGCCCTGGTGACCGCCCTCATCGACGCCCTCCCGGTGTTCGGCGCGGGCATCGTCCTGCTGCCCTGGGCCGGGGCGGCCCTCCTGGAGGGGCACACCGGGCGGGCCGTGGCGCTGGCGGCGACGTATCTTACGGTGACGCTGGTCCACTCGTGCCTGGAGCCCAAGCTCATCGGCAATGAATTCGGCGTGGCCCCGGCGGCGGCGCTTCTCGCCATGTACGCGGGCTTTAAGCTCACGGGCGTCACCGGGATGGTGCTCTTCCCCTTCGGGCTGATGCTCCTCAATGAACTCAACACAAAAGGATATGTGAAGCTATGGAAACAGGCGGAAAAAAAGGACTGAAGCTGGCCCTGACCGGCATCCTCGCCGGGGCGGTGAACGGCTTTTTCGGCGGGGGAGGGGGCATGGTGCTGGTGCCCCTGCTCCGGGGGTGGATCGGCCTGGAGGACAAGCGCGCCTTCGCCACCAGCGTCGCCGTGATGCTCCCCATGTGCGCCGTGTCCGCCGGGGCGTACCTCCTGCAGGGCGGCATCGACCTTGCCGTGGCCGCCCCCTATTTGCTGGGCGGGCTCGCGGGGGGCGTCCTCTCGGGCGTCAGCTTTAAAAGGGTCCCACCCAAGCTCTTAGTGCGCCTTTTTGCCGCCCTCATCATCTTCGGCGGGGTCAGGAGCGTGCTGGGATGACGGTTCTGAGTGTCCTGGCGGGGCTTGTCTGCGGGGTGCTGTCCGGGTACGGCATCGGCGGCGGGTCGCTGCTGCTCCTCTATATGACCCAGCTTGCCGGTATAGAGCAGGCCGCCGCCCAGGGGATCAATCTTATCTATTTTTTGCCCACCTCCGCCGCCGCCCTCATCTCCCACGTGAAAAACGGCCTTATCGACAAGTCCGCTGTGCTCCGGGCCGCCCTGCCGGGGATGGCCTCCGCCGCCGTCCTCGCTTTCGCCGCCGCGAATATGAATTCCGCGCTCCTCCACCGCCTTTTCGGCATTTTTTGCGTCATCGTCGGTGTTAAAATGTTTTTTGGTAAATAAAACTTGACTTTTTATGTAAAAACTATTACACTTGTAAAAGTTTTAAGGCTGCTATATTTACTAAAAATTCCCAGGAGGCGCCGGTTATGCTCACGCAAAAGCATGAAAATCCCATGTCCGTCCGCTCAAAAAACGCCCTGTCCCAGGCGCTTTTGAAGCTGATGATGTACAAGCCCTTCAACGAGATCGCCATCTCCGACGTCACCGGGCGGGCGGGCCTTTCCCGGCAGACCTTTTACACAAACTTCCAGAAGAAGGACGACATCCTCGTCTACCTTCTCCACGGCCTTTTCCAGCGGTACCTGGACAAGCTCACCGCCGCCCGCCCAGTGCCGGAGAATCTGCTCATCGACTACTTCCTCTTCTGGGGCGACAGCCGGGACTTTCTCTCCCTCCTCTTCCGGCAGGACCTGGGGTATCTCTTCCAAAACTGCAACCGCGCCTTCTTCATCGAGGACACGGACGTTTTAAACGACCTCTTTACCTGCGAGCCCTGGCAGCTCCCGTACATAAAGGCCAGCCTGGCCGGGGTGACCTATGAGCTTCTCTACATGTGGATCACCCGCGACCAGGGCCTGACCGTAGACGTCCTGAGCGGCCTCACCCGGAATTTGCTGGGGGGAAAGCTCTTCGGAAATTGAGAAGGCTTTTCAAGACCTCCCGATTTTCGCGCCCGCCCCAACAAAGGTTTGCGGCTTACGCCGCGCATAAAATTATTCGCCGCAAATTTATGCGGCGAATACCTTTTAAAAGCCCTCCCCGCATAGGCGGGGAGGGGCAGGGGCGAGGTGGGAGGCCAAAGGGTTTTAAGCGGTTCCGATGAACGCACCCTCTCACCTCATCCGGCGCTTTGCCGGCAGCAATGCCGGCAGAGGTCGGAGAGGACACATTTTTCGCATTGGGGGCGTCTCGCTACGCAGACGGCGCGGCCGTGGAGGACCATGCGGTGGCAGAAGTCGTTGGACTTCTCCGGGGGGAGGATGGAGCGCAAAATTGGCTCGATCTTTGCCGGGTCCTTGGTGTCCACGTAGCCTAAGAGGTTCGTAATGCGGATGCAGTGGGTGTCCACCACGACGGAGCCCGGAATATTGTAGACGTCCCCCAAAATGAGGTTGGCGCTCTTTCGCCCCACGCCGGGGAGCTTCAAAAGGTCCTCCATGTTGTCCGGGACCCGCCCCGAAAACTGCGTCTCGATCATGATGGCGGCGTTCACGATGTCCCTGGCCTTGCCGTGGTAAAACCCGCAGGGGCGTATGTATGCCTCCACCTCCGCGATGTCGGCCTGGGCCATATCCCTTACTGTGGGGAAGCGCTCAAAGAGGGCGGGGGTGACCTCGTTCACCCGGGCGTCGGTACACTGGGCGGCCAGACGCACGCTGACTAAAAGATGGTAGGCGTCGTCGTAGTCCAGGGTACACTCCGCCAGGGGGTACTCCCGCTCCAGACGGGCGACGATCTCATCCGATGTGGCTTTGTCCACGGTATCACATCCTTTTTCCACAGTATATCACCTTTTTCGGCCTCTTGCAACATCCGGGCGTAAATGGTATAATTGTGTTTTGCAGGGGGTGAGAACGTGGACCGGTTTATCGTCTTCGACGTGGAGACGCCGAACTTCAAAAATGACCGCATGAGCGCCATCGGCGTCAGCGTGGTGGAGGGCGGTAAGATCGTCTGGGAGTACGACACCCTCATAAACCCGGAGACCTTCTTTGCCTCCTTCAACGTGCGCCTCACCGGCATCACCCCGGAGGCCGCCGCCGAGGCCCCCACCTTCCCGGAGGTGTGGCGCCAGCTCCGGCCCATTTTTGACACCGGGACCCTCATTGCCCACAACGCCCCCTTCGACATGGGGGTGCTCTCCAAGTGCCTGGGGCATTACGGGATCTTCTGGAAGCACTCCGCGCCCTACGCCTGTACCTGCCAGATGGCGCGGCGGTGCTACCCGTATTTGCCCAATAAGAAGCTGGACACCCTGTGCGGCTATCTGGACATCGCCCTCGACCACCACCGGGCCGGCAGCGACGCCCGGGCGGCGGCGCTCATTTTGATCGACGAGCTCGCCCGGGGCATGGACATCCGGGATTTCAAGCGCCAATATTACCTCCCCCCGGTGGGACAAGAAGTGTAAGGAGGGAAAAGGACCATGTACAGACCCCTTGCCGACGAGATACGGCCCCAGACCCTCAGTGAGGTCTACGGCCAGAAGCATATTTTGGGCGAAAACGGCCTTCTCCGGCGGATCATCGCCTCCGGGCAGATCCCCAACATGATCTTCTACGGCCCCTCCGGCTCGGGAAAGACCACGGTGGCCAACATCATAGCAAAAGAGACAAAGCGGGAGCTGCGCCGCCTCAACGCCACCACGGCCTCCTTGCAGGACATCAAGGACATTATCGCCGAGCTGGACACCTTCCTCGTGCCCAACGGGGTGCTCCTTTACCTCGATGAGATCCAATATTTCAACAAAAAGCAGCAGCAGAGCCTTTTGGAGTTCATCGAGAACGGCAAGATCACCCTCATCGCCTCCACCACGGAGAATCCCTATTTTTACGTATATAACGCGGTCCTCTCCCGCTCCACCGTCTTTGAGTTCAAGGAGCTGACATCGGAGGACGTCCTTTGCGCCGTGAAGCGCGCCGCCAAAATCGCCGCAGAGCGCTTTGGTGAGGCGGATCTGGAGGAGGGGGTTTTGGAGCACATCGCCGCCTCCTCCGGGGGCGACGTGCGAAAGAGCGTCAACGCCGTGGAGCTCCTCTTCACCGCCGCCGCCAGGGGCGAGGACGGGAGGCTCCAAATAACCCTGGAGGACGCCAAAATTGTCTCCCAGAAAAACGCCATGCGGTATGACCGGGACGGGGACCAGCACTTCGACTCCGTCTCCGCCCTCATGAAGTCCCTGCGGGGCTCCGACGTGGACGCAGCCCTGCACTACCTGGCCCGGGCGCTCAGCGCGGGGGATATGCCCGGGGCTTGCCGGCGTATTCTCTGCTCCGCCAGCGAGGACATCGGCATGGCCTACCCCCAGGCGGCGGCCATCGTCAAGGCCTGCGTGGATTCCGCCCTCCAGCTGGGGATGCCGGAGGCCAAGCTGCCCCTGGCCCAGGCCGTCATCCTCCTTGCCACCGCCCCCAAGTCCAATTCCGTGGTGGAGGCCATCGATAAAGCCTTCGCCGACGTGAATGCCGGGAAGGCCGGGCCCATCCCCCGGGAGCTCCAGAACGTCCACGCCGACGGCGCGGGCTTTGAGCGGGAGCAGGGGTATCTCTACCCCCACAATTTTCCAAATCACTGGGTGCGCCAGCAGTACCTGCCCGACGGAATCAAGGACGCAAAATACTACGAGTACGGCGATAACAAGGTGGAGCAGCAGGCCAAAAAATACTGGGACGCCATAAAGGGGGAGAACAATGGACGTTAGAGTGGGGGATAAGCTCATCATGAAAAAGCCCCACCCCTGCGGCTCCCTTGAGTGGCGGGTCACCAGGGTGGGCGCGGACTTCAAGCTCACCTGCCTTGGGTGCGGACGGCACGCAGATCCGGGAG
>CANQZF010000073.1 GCA_947628265.1 uncultured Oscillospiraceae bacterium | reverse complement strand
TCACCGAAATTGGAGGCAAAGATGTACTTGATTTGGAGAAAGTATCAGGCTTTTACGCCTATCGCGGAACGTCTGCTGTCAGAGCTGAAGAGGGAGATGATTGGATTTCCCGTTTCATGACACTAACCGGGAATGTTATCGTTCTTACTATTCCGTTACTTTTCAAAGCAAAACAGCCCTGTTTCCGATAAAAAATGGAAACAGGGCAGCTTTTTTGAGTAAATAGATCGAGCATCCTCAAAAAAATGAACAGCCGTCACGGCTGTTCATTTTTTTGATGGAAATGTCTCAATTTAATCGAAGATAGACCCCATTTTGGCCACATACAGCTCAGTGATGGTGATGGTGCCCTGGGACGAGAGGGAGAGGGCGTGGGAGTCGGGGTCGTCGGTGTAGGCGCGGATGCTGATGGATTTGTAATCGTTGAAGAAGCCCTCCACCAGGGAGCGGTCGATGTAGATCTCCATGGTGACAGTGCCGTCCTCGTTGGGGAGCGCCCCGCTGACGGTGGCCAGCTTGCAGCCCTCGCCCTTGTTCTCCGTGTGGCCGCTGATGGTCTCGCCCGCCACGTCGTAGGTGAAGGTGGTGCAGTCCCACTTGCCGCCCTGCTTCATGTTGATGCTAAACTCCGTGGCCGCAGAGACGTCGGCGGTGAGGCGGATGTACAGCATATCCTCGTCCACCGCCTTGAGGGCCGCGTTGGCGTCGTCAAGGCTCACGTTCTTGAGGTCCACCAGCGTCTCCTCCTCCAGGTCGTGGAGGGCGTCGGTGGGGCTCATCATGAGGTCGGTGCCGTCGTCGTTGAGCCAGATCTTCCGCGCGAGGCCCACAGTGTGTGCCCAGCCGGAGGCGCCCTGCTCGGCCGCGCCCCGCTGGTCCTGCATGATGGAGAACATGTAGATGTCGCCGCTCACCGGGTCCACAAGGCAGCTGGGGCCGGTGAAGACGTTGGAGCCGTAGTCCAGAAGGTGGGGCTCGCCCTCAAACGCCGGGTCGGGGGTGAATTTGCCGGTGGCGAGGTCAAAGTCCCCCAGCCAGTAATAGACCTTGTTGTCGGCGATGGACGCCGGGGCCGGGGATATGGAGAAGAAATACTTGGTGACGGTGCCGGCCTCGTTGGTCACGGGCAGGAGGATGGGCAGCTCCCAGCTGGTGCCATAGGTCATGGTCTGGTTGGGCATCTCGTAGACGGGTCCCTTGTAGACCCAGTTCTGGTCCACGGTGCCGTCGGGCTTGAGCTCCAGGGTGTCGGTGGTGTAGAGGAGCGCCGAGCCGCCGCTGGAGGAGGTGGAGCCGGAGCAGATGAGCATACACCAGGTGTCGCCCTCCTTCCAGATGGAGGGGTCCCGGAACTCCCCGGGACGGCCCTGGCCCTGCTCCTGGATGACGGCCAGCTCGTCGCAGATCACCCAATCGGTGAGCTCCGGGTCCGTAAGGTCGGCGGGATAGGCCACGCCGATGTTCTGGTTGGAGATGAGCCCCGGCGTATCCCGGAAGGCGTCGTTGCCGGCGGTGAAGAAGAGGAGGGGCACGCCGTTTTTGTCTAAAGTCGCGCCGCCGGACCAGACGCCGTCGGGCACGACGCTGCCCTCGGTGGGGACGATGGCCTCCTTGATGGGCTTCCAGTTCACCATATCGGTGCTCACCAGGTGTCCCCAGCAGATGTTGCGCCAGTAGGAGCCGGTCATGTTGGCCTGATAGAAGAGGTGGTAGACGCCGTTATAGTAGACCGGCGCGTGGGGCTCGTTCATCCAGAACTGGTAGGGCCCGCCGTGGAACTGGGGACGGGTGTAGTCGCCGGTGAGGATGTTCTGGAGCCAAATGTCCTCAAACGCGATCTCCGGGACGGTCACGCCGCCGTAATAGCTCTTTATCTCATCGGCGGAGAGGGCGGAGGACCAGATCTTCACCTCGTCCAGATACCCGCTGGCGGAGTTTACGCTGCCAGCCACCAGGTTTTCCACGGGGTTCTGGTTGCGCCCGACGGTCAGGGCCTTGTTGGAGGCGCCGGCGATGTCCCCGCCGGTGTAGCCGGAACCCACCAGCTCGCCGTTGAGGTAGAGGCACATCTGCCCCTCGTTCTCGTCGTAGGTGGCGGTGACCAGGTTCCAGGCGTATTTTTCGAGGTCAGCGTCTTCGGACCAGACGGACAGCCACTCATAGCCCGTGCCCACCTGGAAGCTCAGACGCCCGAAGCGCTCGTAGCCCAGGATGAAGCCCGTCTTGGCGGCCTTGTCGTACTGGCAGACGATGCCGGTCAGGGAGTCGCTGCCGTTTTCCGCCGCGTGGGGGTCGTCCCACTCGAAGGTCCGGGGCGCGATCCACGCCTGGACCGTGAGGGTGGGGCCCTCCACGGTGATGTCGCTGCGCTTGTAGTTGAGGTAGGTGCTGGTGCCGTCCAGAAGGACACACCCGCCGCTGACGCCCTCGCTTCTCCACTGGGGGTCCTGATCGTCCATATAGGTGGCGTGGGAGAAGTTGTAATTGAGCTCCGCGTCCGGCAGATGGCCGGAGGCGTCCTTGACGGTGTTGCCCTTCCCCTCGTCGAAGGTCAGGTGCAAGAGAAGGTTTTCCTCCTGCTTATTCCCGCAGGCCCCCAGCAAGAGGACCAGGCACAGCAGCGAAAGTAAAAGCGGGAGCAGTTTTTTCTTCATAATAATCTCCTTCCTGGGAAATCATGGAGGGCCGGCCGGCAGTATAGGACTACCGGCCGGCCGAAACATGGAGGGAAAAGCGGGCTTATTTAAGATTTTGGGCTAGCTGCCAGGGGATTTGGATCTCCGTCGGGGCCTCATCGGCGGTGTGGCCGTCCATGACGGTGTCGGAGAGGTTTGCGTAATCGGGGGCCGTCTCGTAATAGGTCACAACCTCGTCAAAGAAGGCCTGGGCCCAGCCGCCCTCAATGACCTCGTCGCACAGGACGATGTAGAGCTCCTCGCCCAGATACTGGCTCAGATCCATGACATAGGTGCCCATGTCGGCCCAGGAGCCGCCCTTCCCGATGTGCGGGAAGAGGTCAGGTCCGTCATTGAAGCGGGTCTGCTTGTAGTAGCCGATCTCGGTGCCGTCGGCCTTGTAGACGCGCACCGCAGCGGCGGCGCCGCCCATGCGGACGGAGATGAAGCCGGAGCCGGAGAGGGTAAAGTTCTGGGAGCGGATCTGCCAGCCGGCAGCCTCTTCGAAGCCGTTGTTCCAGCCGTCCAGGTGGTAAGAGCCTGCCTGGTTGTAGGGCAGCTCCTCGCCCCACCACTTGTCGGCGGAGATGACGCCGTTGGGCTTGCCGTCGGTCATGGCCCAGCCCTCGGTGAGGACGGTCCAGCCGGTGAGGTCGCCGGTCTCGAAGCCGCCGTTGGCCACATTGTTGTGGTCGGCCACAGCGAGAACGGTGAAGGCGGCGTCGGCGGTCTTGCCCTCATAGGAGGCGGTGTACGTCACAGTGTACGCGCCGGGGGCGCTCATGTCAAGGGCGTCAAAGCCGGAGGCGATCTCCGTCCCGTCGGGGCCGGTGACCTTGGTGACGGCGATGTCGGTGACGGCCTCGCTGCCGAAGGAGGCGGCGGCGTCGGTGAGAAGAGCGGTGACATCCACGGCGCCGCAGTCCACCACCACGTTCTGGGCGTAGCCGGTGAAGGCCAGGGACTGCAGGGGCACAGGATAGGGATAGTTGTTATAGTAGTCGCGCAGGGTGGCCAGATCGTTGTAGGTGGCGGAGGTGTAAGTCTCGGCGTTGATCTTCTCCATCTGCTCCACCTCCAGGGCGGCCACCTCGTCGCGGGTCATGGAGACGCGGAAGTCATCCACGCAGATGAAGGCAAATCCGCCGCTGGAGCCGTCGTTGGCGTCCACGACCTTCAGATACACGACCTTGCCGATATACTGGCTGGCGTCCATGTACATCCGCAGGAGCGTCAGCGCCCGGGCGGGATCGTTGAAGTAAGTGTTCTCCACCTTTATGAGCTCCTCATCGGTCTCTCCGTCGCACAGGGCCACATAGGAGCCGCCGTTGCCGCAGCCCATCATGAAGGTGATGAAGCCGTCGCCGGCTAGGGTGAACTTCTGGGAGCGGATGGCGCCGGTGAGGTTCTCGGCGATGGCGCCGTTGTTGTTGCCATCGAAGTAGTAGTTCCCGTCGCCGTAGACGGAGCGGTCGGTCCAGTAATACTGGCTGGTGGGCACAACGCCGGCCACGGAGATGGCCTTGCCTTCCAGGGTCTTCCAGCCGGTGAGATCGCCGGTCTCAAAGCCGCCGTTTTCGATGGTGGTGGCGGTCTCGTCCTCCACGAAGGGCTTCTCGCCGTAGGTCTCGATCTGCTTTGCGTACTCGGCCTCAGCCGCCGCGACCTCGGCGTCGTCCTTGCAGACCTTGAAGGCGTCCACGTTGATGTACGCAAGATCGTCGCCGTCGTCGTTATCGGTGATCTTTATATAAATGTTCTTGCCGATATGGGCGCTGAGGTCCACGACCTTGGTGATGAGGTGCTCGGAAATGAAGAGGCCGTCGCAATCGGTGTTGCCCACCTTGGCAAGGACGGTGTCGGTGCCGGATTCAATGAACTCCACATAACACTTCTCAGGATCCTTGCCGGCGCCGATCTTGAAGGTGATAAAGCCGTTGCCGCCAAGCTTGAAAACATCGGAGGTCAGCGTTCCCTTCATGACGGGGTTGCCGCCCTTGGCGCCGGAGAAGTACTGGTTCCCGGACTTCTCCATGGGGATGCCGTTCAGCTTCTCGTCGGAGATGACGCCCCGGACGTTGAAGGCCGCGTTCTCCTTGGTCCAGCCCACCCATTTGCCGGAGGTGTCCTCAAAGTCGCCGTTGACGATGTCGTCGGCCACCTTCTCGCCGGTCCCCCCGCCGCCGCAGGCGGCCAGGGCCAGAACGATGCACACAGCCAGGAAAAGCGCTATAAGGCTTCTTGTTTTGTTTTTCATAGTCCATCCCTCAATCAAAGATTTTGTTCCCGGGCCGCTTGGCGGGCGGCTGACGGAAGGGGCGCGCGTTCAAGAATAACGTTTCACAACTGAAGAATGACTCAATTATAAGTTCGTCAGAATAAATTGTCAAGCGCGTTTTTGTAAATCGATAAGTTTTGGAATTATATCTAATTTTGCGCTGTATATTTTGTGCAACTTGCAAGCAAAATCTGTTTGAAACGTTTTACAGTCACGGCATATATGGGTAAAGTGTACAAAAACCCGGCATAAAATATGGCACAACGCCCTATTGCGCTTTTTCACGGGATGTGGTACCATAGAAACGCGAATATGAAACGTTATTCGCGCATTTTATGGCGCTCCGCCACTCCATTTTCATGGCG
This sequence comes from uncultured Oscillospiraceae bacterium, assembly GCA_947628265.1. Taxonomy (GTDB): domain Bacteria; phylum Bacillota; class Clostridia; order Oscillospirales; family Oscillospiraceae; genus RUG626. The sequence continues at coordinate 2,445 of CANQZF010000073.1, read as the reverse complement.
GGACGTACTGAAAAAAAGGAGGTAAAATCATCCCCGGCGTTCCGGGTGCGGCACTGTGGAGACGTGCCGTAAAAGCCCTTAAGGCTGTGCCTTGGGTGAGGTATCGGGGCAGGTTCACCCCATATCAGAACGAGAGCAAATGTCAGAAGTCATTTTGAAAAACTTAAAGAAGGTCTACGAGGGCAACGTCACGGCGGTACACGACGTGAATTTGACCATCAAGGACAAGGAGTTCATTGTGTTAGTCGGTCCCTCCGGCTGCGGAAAGTCCACCACATTACGCATGGTGGCCGGATTGGAGGAAATTTCCGGCGGCGAGCTCTACATCGACGGGAAGCTCTGCAACAACGTGGAACCCAAGGATAGGGACATTGCCATGGTCTTCCAGTCCTACGCGTTGTATCCTCACATGACCGTCTACAACAACATGGCCTTCGCTTTGAAATTAAAGAAGGTCCCGAAAGCCGAGATCGATAAGAAGGTCCGGGAAGTCGCGGAAATTCTGGACATTACCCAGTACTTAGAGCGCAAACCGAAGGCCCTCTCCGGCGGCCAGCGGCAGCGTGTGGCCATCGGACGCGCCATGGTCCGCGATCCCAAGGTGTTCCTCATGGACGAGCCACTTTCGAACCTCGATGCTAAATTGAGAAACCAGATGCGCGCAGAGATCATCAAGCTCCGCTCAAGAATTAACACCACCTTCATGTACGTGACCCACGACCAGACAGAGGCAATGACGCTGGGGGATCGCATCGTCATCATGAAGGACGGCTTCGTGAACCAGATCGGCACGCCCACGGAGGTCTTTGACAAGCCCGTGAACCTGTTCGTCGCCGGCTTCATCGGAATGCCTGTCATGAACTTCTTCGATAACTGCAAGCTGCTCCTTGAGAACGGCAAATATTACGCCCAGATCCGCAACGCCAAGTTTGAGCTTGACCCCTTCCAGCAGAAGGCGCTCAAGCAGAATAACCAGCAGCCCTGCGACATCATCGCCGGCATCCGCCCCCAGCACATCACCGTGGGCCAGGGCGAGCTGACAGCCACCATCGAGGTCAACGAGATGCTGGGCAGTGAGGTGAACCTCCACGCCCGCAGTGAGGAGGACGAGGTGGTCATGGTGATCCCCACCGTGGACCTCAAAGTGGACGTCTCCGCCGGCAGCAAGGTCAACTTCACCGCCCAGCCCAAGCTCATTCAGCTCTTCGATAAAGAGTCCGGCAACAACCTCATCTGGTACGATAAGGAGTCTGCCGACGCCTGCGCCCCGGTGTGCAAGGCCTATAACTTCTGATCCCTCCCCCCTTTTTCATTTTTCCCTCCTCTTTCCCCCGCCGTTCCCGGCGGGGGATCTTATATGCGAAAAACCGCCGGAGAGCTTTTGGCCCTCCGGCGGTCCTTATATTTATGTATTATATGTATTCAGCCCAAAACTTCCTCCAGCGTGGGCATGGCGGGGATGGCGCCGTGGCGGGAGGTGGTGAGGGAGGCGGCGCGGTTGGCGAAGGCGATCATGGCCTCCAGATCTCCTATTTCCAGGCCGTTAAGGCCTGGGCGCTTCACGAGCTGGGAGAGGAACGCCCCGAAGAAGGTGTCCCCCGCGCCGTTGGTGTCCCCCACCGCGCAGGGCACGCCGGGCACCGTGCCGGTGGCGTCCCCGTACCGGTAGAAGGCCCCCTTGGGGCCCAGGGTCACGAGGACGAGGCGGATGCCGAGCTTTGTAAGCGCCGCCGTGCCGGCCTCCAGGTCCGCCGTCCCGGTGAGCAGGGGCAGCTCCTCGTCCGAGACCTTCAAAATATCCGCAAGCGGCAGGGGTGCTCGCATCTCCACCACAGCTTTGGCCTCGTCGGGCCAGAGGGAGGCGCGGTAGTTGGGGTCGCAGCTGATGAGCGCCCCCAGCTCCCGCGCCCTCTTTACGGCGTACAGGGTGGCGCTTTTGGCCGGCTCCGCCGTCAGGCTGACGCTGCCGAAGTGGAGAATTTTGGTGTTACGGAGCATTTCCTCAGAGATCTCCTCCGCCCGGAGCTCCACGTCCGCGCTGGGGTCCCGGTAGAAGCTAAAATGCCGCTCGCCGGCGCTGTCCAGGCTCACCACGGCCAGAGTCGTGCGGTGCGCGGGGTCCGTCACAAGGCCGGAAACGTCCACGCCGTTCTCTAAGAGCGTATTTTTCAAAAGCTCCCCGAAGCTGTCCCGGCCCACCTTGCCGATAAAGGCGGTCTTTGCCCCCAATTTGGAGGCCGCCACCGCCAGATTGGCCGGGGCGCCGCCGGGGTTGGCGTCGAAGCGGGGGATGCCCCGGTCCGTGACGCCGCTCTGGGTGAGGTCGATGAGGATCTCGCCCACCGATGTGATGTCTGTCATCTCATTTCCTCCCTCGTATAATAAGATTTGACAGGAATTTTGTAAGTGTTATCTGTCATTCACTCCGAAAAACCAGCAGGCAAA
>CANQZF010000072.1 GCA_947628265.1 uncultured Oscillospiraceae bacterium | reverse complement strand
GGCGTGGAGGTCCATGGTCAGCACCCGGTCCGCGCCGGCGGAGGTGATGAGGTTGGCCACTAACTTCGCGGAAATGGGGTCGTGGCTCTTGGCCTTGCGGTCCTGGCGGGCGTAGCCGAAGTACGGCATCACGGCGGTGATGCGCCCGGCGGAGGCCCTGCGGCAGGCGTCGATCATGACGAGAAGCTCCATGAGGTTGTCGTTGACCGGGGCGCAGGTGGACTGGACGAGGAAGACGTCGGAGCCGCGAACCGTCTCATAAAGAGATAAGGACACCTCGCCGTCGGAGAAATGCGATACGGTCATATCCCCAAGGCGTGTGCCCATGTTGCGGCAGATGGCCTCTGCCAAGGTCCTATTTGAATTGCCGGAGAAAATCTTGATGTCCTTGCCGTGCGAGATCATAGGTTTTCCCTCCAATTTATTTTTGTACCTATATCATAGCATATTACTCTGTGAAAGTGGATACAAAAATTCAAAAGACCTATGCAATTTTTTCAGTCATTTCGGCTTTTCACAGGCTATTTCGCTAAAACCTGAAAAACCCGGAGCGTCCCATCCGAGACACAAAACCGCACGTCGTACCCCCCGAAGGCAAGGCCGTACTCCCGCTCCGGGTCGGACTGGTAGGAGGGCCTGGGGTCGTGGGACAGCACCTCCAAAAGCCCCGGGCGCTTCTCCTCCGGGAGCTTTCGCAAGAGCTCCTCCGGGAAGTCCACCGCAAGCCGCCGCTCCGGCAGATCGTCGGTGTAGCCGCCCACGGCCTCCGGACGGCAGTCGGCGTAGGGGAGGTACGGCTTTATGTCGTAGACCGGCGTGCCGTCGGTCATGTCCGCCCCGCCCACGAGAAGGTCCGTGCCGTCGATCCCCAGAAGGCGCACGCAGGACAGCCCCAAAGCGTTGGGCCGGAAGGGGGAGCGGGTGGCGAAGACCCCCACGCGCCGGTTGCCCCCCAGCCTCGGCGGCCGCACCGTGGGGGACCAGCCCCGGCGCGCGGCCCTGTCGAAGCCCCAGATGAGCCAGATATGGGAAAAGCCCTCCAGCCCCCGGAGGGCGTCGGCGTTTTTAAATTCCGGCTCGAAGACCACCCGGGAGATAAGGTCCTCCGCAAGGCCCGCCTGACGGGGGACGCCGAATTTTTCCGTGAAGTCGTTTCGCACCCGGGCGACAAGTTGAAGCGCTGTCTCCGGCATTTGCCCATCCCTCCTTCCTGAAAGCGTCAGTTTACAAAGAGCTCCCCGCGCTTATTGAAGTAGCTCCTATTGAGGATGATGAGCGCCGCGCAGATGACCGCCGCGCCCACGGCGTTGACCGCGCCGGAGACGCCCGTGATGGTGGCGACGGTGATGGCGTTGACCACCGCGAGGAGCGCCTGGAGCGCGTAGGTAAAATAGAGGCACTTGGGCCCGTTTGCCTTGAAGCCGGAGAGCCTGAAGCGGGTAAAGACGTTGAAGGCCGCCAGCAGGAGGAGTCCCGCGCCGTAGATCTTGTCCCAGATCCGAAGCCCCGGGAAGTTCCCGTACACCGTGTCGGCGGTGAGCCCCGACCCGTCCCTGTAGGACGCGCCCGTGAGATACCCGATCCCCTGGGCCGCCAGCAGCGCCGCCCCGGCCCACAGGGCGAACCAGATGAGGAATTTGTACCATTTCATAGGATGCCCCGCAGTCTCCGGGACATTTTTCTCCTTTTCCAAGCCCCCCGCCCCTTTCAAAGCGAATTTTCAAGAAAATTATACACCCTCCCCCCGCCGTTGTCACGCGATATATACGAAAAATCGCAAAAAGGTGCCCTCCGGGGGTTAAAAAAAGGATGCCGCCCTTTTGGGCGGCGGGATCTACTTTCCCATCTTTTGTCCCGCCCCCTCCCCGCCGTAGGGGCCGCCACCCTCGGCGGCCCGTTCCTCGACTACCACATCACCTCCGTAACCCGCCGTAAGGGCCGATGCCCACATCGGCCCATTCTCCGATTTATATTCTGGTCCCCATTCAACGCACAACGTCCCCGTACGGGCCGTCGCCCAGGTTGGCCCATCCCTGCGATTACTACCACGCTTCCTTACAACGCCGTAGGGGTCGCCGTCCCCGGCGACCCGTCCCTCAATTTATATCCGGGCCCTCAATCAACGTACAATGCCCCGTAGGGTCGGCCGCCCACGGCCGACCGCACCCGCCTACCACATTGTCCCAGCCAACGCCGTAGGGGCCGCACACCGTGGCGGCCCGTCCCTTTTTTTCCGCCCACGTCCCGAAAAAAGGTTTGCGGCTACGCCGCACATCAAATCATTCGCTGCACACTTGTGCGGCGAAAACCTTTTTCTGGGGATAACGCAGTTATTAAGGGGTGAGATGTAAACCGAGGGACGGGTCGCCGGGGACGGCGACCCCTACGACGGTTTTTGAGGTTTCAGCGTTTGCCGGAAAGCGTAAGCGAGCTGGAAAAACGGGCCGGCACGGTGTCCGGCCCTTACGGCGTTGGCTGGGGCGATGCGGTGGACGGGGACGGGCCGCCAAGACTGCGCCCGCAGACGCGTTTCGGAGCGCTACCGCCCGAAGGGCGGCTCTTGGCGCGGAGATGAGGCGGCCCCTACGGCGGCTGGTGCGTACCGCCCCCCTATTCCTCCCCACTCCTTTTTCTCAGCAGCGCCACGGTCAGGGTGATGGCGGCGGGGGTGAGGGCGTCCTGGAGGAGGAAGAGCGGGGAATGGACGAGGCTGAGGAGGCGCGTGTTCCCGGTCCGCGCCAGGGACGCCATCACATAGCCCGCCAGAACACCCACGGCCACCCGGGCCAGCCACGCCGCCACGGTGAGGGCGATATTTTTCCACGTCCGGGGCAGCCTCACGCGGCGGAAGGACCACAGCGTCCAGGCCGTCATCCCCACGAGGCTCACCGACATGACGCCGGAGAAGATCAGCCGTCCGCTCATCTGCGCCAGGACCTCTGGGTTGGCCCAGAGGACGGACAGCCACGACCACGTGGAGAAACCCATGGCCCCCGTGACGCAGGCGTCCGCCCAGAGCCACACCACCCAAGCGCTCCAGAGCGCCGCCCGCTTGGGGCACTTGCGGCAGATGACGCCGCAGGGGAGAAGAATGAGGTCGAGATACGCGCCCAGCAAAAGCCCGGAGAGCCCCCAGAAGAGCAGCAGCGCCAGTGGCAGCGCCGCGCTCAATATAAGGAGCACGTTCCCGGCGGTCAGCTGCCCGTGGGACACCGGCGATTTTCCGCGCCCCGGGCCCCAGGCGTCCCGGCGGGGCTCCTCGGACAGGGGCCGCGCGGACGGCGCGCCCGCGTCGCCCAGGATAAGATCGTCCAACGTCACGCCAAAGAGTTCCGCGAGCTTGATGAGCTTTTCAAGCTCCGGGACGGAGGCGTCCGTCTCCCATTTGCTCACCGACTGGCGGGACACCTCTAATTTCTCCGCCAGGGTGTCCTGGCTCATCCCCACTCTCGCCCGCAGGGTATAAAGATTTGTTCCAAGGCTCATGTAAAGCCCCCCTTTCCCTCCAAGCGTACCACAAAACCGCCCTCTTGTCTGCAAACCCACGCTTGGAAATCCCGCAACTCACAGTTGCGCCCCGGAAAAATGAGCTTTCCGGGGCGCTGGAAATCATTTCGCTTTGGTATCGCAGTAAATACACCGATAGACCCGGTTCTCCCGGTCCGTGAGCTTGAAGATGTGCTCCAGCTCCTGCTCGCAGCTGGTGATGCACCGGGGGTTTTTGCACCGGATGACGCCACGGATGGTCTCCGGCAGGTCGGGGTGGCGCTTCTCCACCCGCTGGCCGTTTCGGATGATATTGACGGTGATGTGGGGGTCGATGTAGCCCAAAAGGTCGAAATTGAGGTCGATGACCTCGTTGACCTTCAAAATGTCCTTCTTCCCCAGCTTCCCGCTGGGGGCGTTTTTGATGAGGGCCACCTCGCACTGGAGCTTGTCCAGCTCCAGATACCGGTAGAGCTCCATCCCGCGCCCGGCGGGGATGTGGTCGATGACGATGCCGTCCACGATGGTTCCTATAAGCATTACTCCACCTCCAGAAGCATCAAAATGAGGGCCATGCGGATGAATTTCCCGTTGAGGACCTGCTTGAAGTAGCACGCCCGGGGGTCTTTGTCGATGGCCACGGAGATCTCGTTGACCCGGGGCAGGGGGTGGAGGATGGCAAGGTCGGGCTTGGCCGTCTCCAGCTTGTCGGGCGTGAGGATGTAGGTGTCCTTTAAGCGCACGTAGTCGGCCTCAGAGATGAACCGCTCCCGCTGGACGCGCGTCATGTAGAGGACGTCCAGCTCCGGCATGGCCTCCTGCAGGGACTCCGTCTCCCGGTAGCTTACGTTTCGGGCCTTTAAGATGTCGGTGCGGACGTGCTCCGGCACTTTTAGCTCCTCCGGGGAGATGAGCACGAAGTCCACGCCCTCATACCGGCTCATGGCCCCGAGGAGACTGTGGACGGTGCGCCCGAACTTCAGGTCCCCGCAGCAGCCCACGGTCATGTGGTCGAGCCGCCCCTTCTCGCGCTTGATGGTCAGAAGGTCCGTGAGAGTCTGAGTGGGGTGGTTGTGGCCGCCGTCCCCGGCGTTAATGACGGGGATGCTGGCGTTCATGGCCGCCACTCTGGGCGCGCCCTCCATGGGGTGGCGCATGGCGATGATGTCCGCAAAGCAGCTGATGACCCGGGCGGTGTCCGCCACGCTCTCCCCCTTGGAGGCGGAGCTGGACTGGGCCTCGGAAAAGCCGATGACCTGGCCCCCCAGCTCCAGCATGGCGGACTCAAAGCTGAGGCGCGTGCGGGTGGAGGGCTCGTAAAAGAGGGTGGCCAGCTTGCGCCGATGGCACTTTTCCGCGTATTTTTCGGGGTTTGCGATGATGTCCTGGGCCTTGGCGATGAGGGCGTCGATCTCCGAAACGCTGAGGTCCGCAATATCGATTAGACTTCTCATTTCTTCGCTCCGTTCACGGCGAGGTAGGCGCGGATGCGCGCTACGTTCTCGGCGTTCTCCGGCTTCTCCTCCAAATACTCGATGATGTCCCAGACGTCCACCACGGAGTAGACCGGGAAGCCAAACTCCTCCTCGATCTCCTCCATGGCGCCCTTGTCGGTCTTGCCCTTTTCGCCACGGTTCACCATGATGAGGCACGCCGCCACCTTGGCGCCCTCCAGCTGGGATAAAATTTCCATGCTCTCCCGGATGGCGGTCCCGGCGGTGATGACGTCCTCGGTAATGACGATCTCCTCCCCGGGCTGGGGCTTCCAGCCCACGATGGTGCCGCCCTCGCCGTGGTCCTTGGCCTCCTTGCGGTTAAAGCAGAAGGGGACGTCGAGGCCCTCCCTCGCCAGAGCGGCGGCGGCGGAGACGGCGATGGGGATGCCCTTGTAGGCCGGCCCGAAGAGGACGGTCCGCTTCTTTCCCAGGTGCTCTAAGTACGCCCGCGCGTAAAACTCCCCCAGGCGCATGATCTGCTCCCCGGTCTTGATGTCCCCGGCGTTGATGAAGTAGGGGATCTTCCGCCCGGATTTTGCCGTGAAGTCCCCGAACTTCAGCACCCCCGCCGACTCTAAAAATGCAATGAATTCGTGCTTGTAGGTTTCCATATAATCGTTCCTCCTGTGGATCGTTTTTATCTAAATGAGCTTGTCCAATTCCGCGCGGAGCCTTTGCTTCATGTCCTCCAGCTCCTCCGGCGTCGGGCGGTTGTCGTCGGCGTACATCTTTTCCATGGGATACCACCAGACGGGCCCACGGCCGTTGTTGCCGCAGCTTTCGATGTCCCCGGACCTGCGCGGGAATAGGTGCCAGTGCAGGTGCGCGTCGCCGTTTCCCAAAAGCTCGCAGTTCATTTTCTCCGCCCCAAAGGCACGGCTGACGGCCTCGGAGACCAGGACCATCTCCTCCATGAATTTGGCCCGCTCCCGGGGCTCCAGGTGGAAGAGCTCCGTTTTCCCCTCGTGGTGCTTGTAGAGAAAGAGCGTGTACCCCCGAAAGTGCTGGTTGTCCCCGATGACCACATACCCGGTCTCCAGCTCCCGCACAAAATAGGGGTTGGCGCCGTTTTTGATTTGCTCGATACGGTCACAAATGAAGCACATATTTCTAACCTCCGGGTAGATATTTGCTGTCCCTTTAGGGCCAACCTGGGCGGCGGCCCGTACGGGGGCATTGCGCGGTAATTGGGGGTCCGGATGAAAATTGAGGGACGGGTCGCCGGGGACGGCGACCCCTACGGCGTTGTCCTGGACGATGCGGTAAACGGGGGACGGGCCGATGAGGTCATCGGCCCCTACGGCTATCTTTGGGGCCATTCCGGAATATTCGCAGGGGTTAATGTAGGGGCCGCCGTCCCCGGCGGCCCGTCCGCTGTTGACCTCCGGGCCTTTTGCGGTCACCGTAAGAGGATCTCCTCCAGCTCCCCCAAATTTTCCGCCAGGTACTTCGCGCCCGCCGTTTCCAGCTCCTCCCGGGTGCCGTAGCCCCAGAGGACGCCGACGGTGGCAAGGCCGTTTTGTCTCGCGCCCTCCACGTCGTGGCGGCGGTCACCCACCATGAGGACCCGGGAGGGGTCCGTGATGCCCGCCTCCTTGATGGCCCGGGCGACGACGCCGGCCTTGTGGGCCTTGGACTCGTCCATGGGCGCGCCGCAAAGGTGGGTGAAGTATTTGGCAAGGTCAAAGCGCTCCATAATGCGGATGGCGAACTTCTCCGGCTTGGAGGTGGCTAAAATCAGGGAAATTCCGGCCTTTTGCAGTTTTTCCAGCGTCCCCTCGATGCCGGGGTAGGGGACATTCTCCATCCACCCCCGGGGCTCGAAATACTCCCGGAATTTGCTGACCGCCTCATGGAGCTTATCCTCCGGGATGCCGAACATTGGAAAGGTCTCAAGGAGCGGCGGGCCGATGAAGGCGGTGAGGCTCTCGGGGTCTGCCTCAATCCCGAAATGCCGGAGGGCGTAGGCGGCGGAGTGGGTGATGCCCTCTTTGGGGTCGGTCAGCGTCCCGTCCAGGTCGAAAAGGGCGTATCGGGCGGCCATCAGTCCACAAACTCCCGAACGCAACGAAGGTACGCCTCCTCCGGGTCGGGGGCGGCGGTGATGGGGCGGCCCACCACGATGTAGTCGGAGCCGATTTTTTTGGCCTCGGCGGGGGTCATGACCCGCTTCTGGTCCCCAACGTCCCCGCCGGCAAAGCGCACGCCGGGGGTGACGGTGACAAAGCCCGCGCCGCAGCTTTCGTGGACCACCCGGGCCTCCAGGGGCGAGCAGACCACCCCGTCGAGGCCGGCTGACGCGGCGTTTTTGGCGTAGCGGATCACCGTCTCCGGCAGCTGCCCGGAAATACCCAGCTCGTTTGCCATCACGTCCCCAGAGATGCTGGTCAGCATGGTGACGGCGATGAGCAGGGGCCGCGTCCCGTCGGGGCGCGTCAGGCCCTCTACGGCGTACTTCATCATCTCGATGCCCCCGCCGGCGTGGAGGTTCGTCATGTCCACGTTGAGGCCGGAGAGCACCGCCATGGCCTTTTTCACGGTGTTGGGGATGTCGTGGAGCTTCAAGTCGAGAAAGATTTTATGCCCCCGCTCCTTGATCTTCCGCACGATGTCCGGCCCCTCGGCGTAGTAGAGCTCCATGCCGATCTTCACAAAGGGCCGGGCCGTGCCGAATTTGTCCAAAAATTCAAAGGTCTTTGCGGCGCTGGCGAAATCGCAGGCCACGATGACGTCCTTACCCATGATGCGCTCCTCCAATTATATCCGTTAAATTTTCTATGTGCAGCCGCTCGCAAACGGCGGGCAGCTCCTCCACGATTTTCTTTGAGGCCAGGGGGTCCACAAGGTTGGCGGCCCCCACCTCCACCGCCGTGGCGCCAGCCAGCATCATCTCGATGACGTCCTCCGCGCTGGCGACGCCGCCCATGCCGATGATGGGGATCTTCACCGCCTCATAGACCTGCCAGACCATCCGGAGGGCCACCG
>CANQZF010000071.1 GCA_947628265.1 uncultured Oscillospiraceae bacterium | reverse complement strand
ATGGCGCCGTTCATCATGAACTTCATGCAGCCGGTGCCGCTGGCCTCCATGCCGGCGGTGGAAATCTGCTCGGAGATGTCGGCGGCGGGATAGATGAGCTGTCCGTTGGAGACGGAGAAATTGGGGATAAACACCACGCGGATGCGCCCGCGCACGCGGGAGTCGGTGTTCACCACGTCCGCCACGGAGTTGACGAGCCGGATGGTGTTCTTGGCGAACTCATACCCCTGGGCGGCCTTGCCGGCGAAGATGAAGGTGGTGGGCGCCACGTCGAAATTGGGGTCCTCCACCAGCTTATTGTAGAGCTCCATGATCTTGAAGAGGTTCAAAAGCTGCCGCTTGTAGGCGTGGAAGCGCTTGACCTGAATATCAAAAATGGAGTCGGTGTCCACGATGAGGCCGGTGGTGTCCTTGATGTATTTGGCCAAAACCTGCTTATTCTTGGACTTGGACTTGGCGGCCTTGTCCAGGAACGCGGGATCGTTTTCAAAATTCTTGAGCTTTTCAAGCTCCATGGCGTCGGTGTACCACTTGTCGCCGATGGCCTCGGTGATGAGGGCGGCGTAGGAGGGGTTGGCCTGGGCCAAAAACCTCCGGTGGGTGACGCCGTTTGTCTTGTTGTTGAACTTCTCCGGTGTGAGGGTGTAGAAGTCCTTGAGAACATCGTGCTTTAAGATCTCGGTGTGCAGGGCCGCCACGCCGTTGACGGCGTGACCGGCGATGATGGACATATTGGCCATGCGGACCTGGCCGCCCCAGAGGATGGCCGTGTTCATCAAAAGCTCCTGGTTGTTCTCCCGGCTCTTGGCGAAGCTCTCCCGGTAGCGGCGGTCGATCTCCTCCACGAAGTCGTAGACGCGCGGGAGGAGCTGGCGGAACATGTCGATGGGCCACTTCTCCAGCGCCTCGGGGAGGATGGTGTGGTTGGTGTAGGAGATGGACTTCGTCACGATCTCCCAGGCGGTATCCCAGTCAAGCCCCTCCTCGTCGATGAGCAGCCTCAGAAGCTCCGGGGCGCAAAGGGCCGGGTGGGTGTCGTTGGTGTGGATGGCGATGAGCTCCGGGAAGCGCTTCCAGGCGTGCCGGCCGTACTCCCGCTTATAATAGCGGAGGATGGACTTAAGCCCCGCCGCCACGAACATATATTCCTGCTTGAGCCTGAGGACCTTGCCGGGGTCGGCGTTGTCGTTGGGGTAGAGGACGCTGGTGATGGCCTCCACGTCGGAGCGGAACTTCATGGCCCCGGCGTAGTCGCCCCGGTTGAAGGCGTCCATGTCGAAGTTCTGCTTGGCCGGCTCCGCCGACCACAGGCGCAGATTATTGACGGTCTGCCCGCCGTAGCCCACGATGGGCACGTCGTAGGGGACGGCCAAGATCTCCTCGCCGCCGGTCCACTCATAGCTCATGGAGTTGCCGGAGTACTTGTGCACCACAGTGCCGCCGAAGCGGACCCTGACGGCCTCCTCGGGGCGCTCGATCTCCCAGGGGTAGCCGCCCTCCAGCCAGTTGTCCGGGTCCTCCACCTGACAGCCGTTGACGATGCGCTGATTAAAAAGGCCGTAGCGGTAGCGGATGCCGTTGCCCTGGCCGATATAGCCCAAGGACGCCAGGGAGTCGATGAAGCACGCGGCAAGACGCCCAAGGCCGCCGTTGCCAAGGCCCGCGTCCACTTCCTCCGCCGCAAGCTCGGCGATGGTCACGCCGTAATCGGCGAGGCCCTCCTCCACGATGTCCCGGATGCCGAAGTTCATGATGTAGTTTTCCAGAAGCTTGCCCACCAGGAATTCCATGGAGAAGTAGTAGACGCGCTTTTTCTCCTCCTGGCGGGTGTCGTCGGCCATGACCCGGACGTTCCGGGCGTTGGTGGCGATGGTCTTGGCCAGGGCGTAGTACTTAAGCCGGGGCTCAAGCCGCCCGAAGGGCTTGCCGAAATTGGCGATGGCCGATGCCTCGATCTGTCTGGTGAAATCTTTTTTGTCCTTGAACATAAAGGTTAGGGCTCCTTAAATATATAGAATTTATTTGATTGGCTAATTATTCACCCATCAGCTCCTGGGCCTTTTTGGGGGGCAGACGCTTGAGGATGAGGCCGCCGATGGGCGGGGTGCGGACCACCACGGAGTATTTCTTCCCGTGCATGGGGACCTTCTCGGCCACCAGGAGGCCGGGGTTTGTCCGGCCCGAGCCGCCGAAGCGCTGGTCGTCGGAATTGAGGATCTCCTGATAGACGCCCTTTCTGGGGACGCCGATCCTGAAGCCGTCGTGGGTCTCCGGGACGAAGGAGAGGAGGGTCACAAGGTCCTCCGTGGGCTTGTCTCCGTGGCGGATGAAGGTGAGGATGGACTGGGCGGCGTCGTCGGCGTCCAGCCACTCAAAGCCCTCCCAGGAGAAATTGCGCTGCCAGAGGGACTTCTCCTTTTTATAAAGGTTATTGAGTTCCTTTATGTACTCCTGGTGCTTGCGGTGGGCGTCGTAGTCGAGAAGGAACCACTCCAGCCCCTCGTAGTAGCGCCATTCGATGAACTGGCCGATCTCCGAGCCCATGAAGTTGTGCTTGGCCCCGGAGTGGGTCATTTGATAGAGCGCCAGGACCCGAAGCCCCGCGAACTGCCGCCAGTAGTCCCCGGGCATCCGCCCGATGAGGGACGCCTTGCCGTGGACCACCTCGTCATGGGAGAGGGCCAGGATGAAGTTCTCGTTAAAGGCGTACATCATGGAGAAGGTCAGTCCCCCGTGGTGCGCCGGGCGGTAGGGGAAGTCCGTCTTCATGTAGTTTAAGGTGTCGTGCATCCAGCCCATGTCCCACTTGTAGTGGAACCCGAGACCCCCCTTGTCCGGTGGGTAGGTCACCAGAGGCCACGCGGTGGACTCCTCCGCGATCATCATCACGTCCGGGAACTCCTGTCCCACGGTGGTGTTGATCTTCTGGATGAGGGCGATGGAGTCGTAGTCGTGCTCCGTGCCGTCGGCGGCGTGCTTTTTAAGCCGCTCGTCGTCGATGCCGAAGTTGAGGTAAAGCATACTGGTGACGCCGTCCATCCGGATGCCGTCGGCGTGGTAGCGCGTCAGCCAGAAGAGGGCGTTGGAGAGAAGGAAGCTCCGAATCTCCCCGCGCTTGACGTTAAATTTATAGGTGCCCCACTGGGGGTGGGAGCCGGACTCATAGAGCTCCTCGCCCACGAAATTCCCAAGGCCGTGGGCGTCCCGGCAAAAATGGGCCGGCGCCCAGTCCAGGATGATCCCGAGCCCCGCCTTGTGGGCGGCGTTTATGAAGCCCTGGAACTCCTCGGGGGAGCCGTAGCGGGAGGTGGGGGCGTAATAGCCCGTGACCTGATAGCCCCAGGAGCCGTCGAAGGGGTGCTCCATGACGGGCATGATCTCCAGGTGCGTGTAGCCCATCTCCACGGCGTAGGGGACCAGAGACTCGGCAAGCTCGGAATAGCCCAGGACGGTGCCGTCCTCGTGGCGCTTCCAGGATCCCAAGTGTACCTCATAGATATTGAGGGGCTTATTTCTGTGGGAGGTCTTGGCCCGGGCGGCCATCCACTTCTGGTCCGTCCATTGAAAGGCGTCCACGTCCGCCAGGCGCGAGGCCGTCTCCGGCGGGCGCTCGCAGAAATACCCGTAGGGGTCGGTCTTAAATAAAAGCTCCCCCTTTTGGGTCTCCACCACGTACTTGTAGCTCTCCCCGGCGTTAAGGTCCGGCATAAAGATCGTCCAGACGCCGCTGTCCCCGGTGCGCTCCATAAAGTACATATTGGGGTCCCAGTCGTTAAAGGAACCGATGAGCCGCACGGATTTGGCCCCGGGGGCCCAGAGGGTAAACCTCCACCCGTCCCGGCCGTCCACATTGGCCCGGTGCGCGCCGAAAACCTCATACGCCCGGGTCCACGTCCCCTCGGCAAATTCCCAAGCCTCGTCGTCCGTCAAAAATTTTTTCTCCATCGTTTACTACCTCATCATTATATACTGTAATGTTACGGGGCAAACGGTTTATCTCCCAAAGGCGGCGCACGAAAACACAGCGTTCCTGCCGCCTTGGGAATATTATAACAGACACTTTTGGATTTGTCCACCGTTTTCCATGGGTTTTCGCTCCCCATTTTCGTTATTTTTTACTGTTCTCCTCTAAAAACCGACGTCTTTTTGCGGATATTGCACAAAGCCCGGGCCATTTGCCCCCTGCCGGCCACAAATTTGCCGCTTTTTGTTCACATTTGTTTTACCTGATTTTCACGAAATGGCCCAATTTTGGGGGTATACTCCCCTCATATTCCGAAATTGAGGTGCAGATCCATGAAAAAATTCATCCTTTTGCTGGTTTCCGCCTCCATGCTCCTCTCCCTGGCCGCGTGCTCCGGGGAAGGCGGCGGCGAGCCCACCGGCGAGCCCTCGGACGCGCCCACTGCCGACACCCCCTCCGACACCCCCACTGAGGTGCCCACCGGCGGCGCGGGCGGCTGGGAGGAGGACCCGGATTTCGGCCTTCCCACGGACGTGGCCATTCCCGACGGCGTCTCCATCGAGCTTTCCGACAGCGGCGTCACCGTGGACGGTGAGCCCCTCTCCGAGGACCGGACCGACATCTACACCGCCAATGACATCGTCTACTACGAGGCCGGCCACGACTTCACCTACGGCGAGGGCACGGCGGCCGACGAGCACACCGCCGACGAGGCCGCCGCCCACACCGTTTTGCACATCGCCGCCCCGGGGGCCTACGTTATCAGCGGCAAGCTCTCCGCCGGACAGATCGCCGTGGACCTGGGCGAGGACGCCGAGGACGACCCGGAGGCCGTGGTCAATTTGGTACTCAGCGGCCTTGACATCACCTGCACCGTGGCCCCGGCCATCATCTTCTACAATGTCTACGAGTGCGGCGACAAGGACAACGCCCAGAGCCAGGTGGACACCTCAGAGGCCGGGGCCAACGTCTACATCGCCGACGGGACGGTGAACACGGTGAACGGCTCCTACGTGGCCCGGATATACAAGTCCGTGGAGCTCTCTGAGGACGGGAAGACCGTCCTCGACAGCAAGAAGCTCCACAAGTACGACGGGGCCCTCTACTCCAAGATGTCCATGAACGTCCTGGGCAACGACGGCGTCCTCAACATAAACGCCGAGAACGAGGGGCTGGACTCCGAGCTGCACCTGACCATCGGCGGCGGCGTCATCAACATCGTCTCCGGCAACGACGGCATCAACACCAACGAGGACGGCGTCTCCGTCACCACGGTGAACGCCGGACAGCTCACCGTCACCGTCAACGGCTCCACCGGCGAGGGGGACGGCATCGACTCCAACGGCTGGCTCGTCATCAACGGCGGGCGGGTCCGGGCCTACGCCTGCGCCACCTCCGGCGACGCCGGCATCGACTCCGACATGGGCATCCTCATAAACGGCGGCGAGGTGGTGGCCACCGGCAATATGCTGGACGCCATCGACACCGGGAGCACCCAAAATTACGTCCTTTTCAACGTGAGAAACGCCCAGGCCGTGACCTACACCCTAAAGGACGCCGATGGGAGTCCGCTCCTGTCCGTCCCCACCGTCAACGCCTTCTCCATTCTCATCGTCTCCTCCCCTGAAATCGACACCGGCCTCTACGCCCTCTATAACGGCGAGACCTTAGTGGCCTCCGCCGAGCCCGGCGCGGGCAATATGGGCGGCTTTGGCCCCGGCGGCATGGGCGGCCACGGCGGTATGGGCGGCCAGGGCGGCATGGGCGGCGACCGCCAGCCCCCGGAGGGCGGCACCCGCCCCGAGGGCCAGTTCCCCGGCGGTCAGGGCGGCCAGCAGCCCCCGGAAATGCCCACGGACGGGGAGCAGCCCCCCGAAATGCCCTCCGACGGACAGCAGCCCCCGGAGATGCCCTCGGAGGGCGAGACGTTCGGGGAGCCCCTCAGCGACAGCGCCATCGTCAATGTGACCGACTACATCCCGGGTATCCTGGTGGACCTGCGCTACGCCACGGAAAATAACTTCACGGGCCGGACGATCTACGACTTCACCGAGGCGAGTCTGCGCTACGGCACGGTGAAAAAGCTCCGGGAGGCGCAAGAGGAGCTTTCGGAAAAGGGCTACGCCCTGAAAATATGGGACGCCCTGCGGCCCGTCTCCGCCCAGTTCGACCTCTGGGCCGTCTGCCCCGACAACCGGTACGTCGCCGACCCCCGAAACGGCTACTCCAACCACAGCCGGGGCAACACCGTGGACCTGACCATGGTGCTCTCCGACGGCTCCGCGATCCCCATGCCCAGCGACTTTGACGACTTCACCCCCGCCGGGGACCGCAATTACTCCGACGTCCCCGCCGACGCCGCCCAAAACGCCCGCCTCCTGGAGGAGACCATGCGCCAGCACGGTTTCGTCCCCTACGCCGGTGAGTGGTGGCATTATACCGACGAGGACAGCTACGGCGTTTTGCTCTGAGGCCGCGGGGGGGTTAAAAAACGCTCCGAATATTGCACCGTTCAAAAATACGCCGTACGGTCCGCACCCAGTTTGCCCCTCCCTTCGGGAGGGGGCAGGGGGTGGGGGTCAAATCTGCGGCCCGGAGGGCCGCAACCTCTTTAGCCTTCCCCGCAGGGCGGGGAAGGTGGCGCGTTAGCGACGGATGAGGTGAGAAGGTGCGTTCATCTGAGTACTTCCCAAGTCGCTACCTTCTCACCTCACCCCTACCCCTCCCCGCCCTGCGGGGAGGGCTAAAAGGAGCGGCTTCGCCGCACATCAAATCATTCGCCGCAAACTTTTGCGGCGAATACCTTTTCCGGGGGGATATTGCGTTTATTTTCATCATCAAATCATCCCACCGCGCACGGGCCGATGTGGTCATCGGCCCCTACGGTGGATTTTTGCTTTTCTGCGTTTGCCAGAAAGCGTATCCGTATCGGGGGAACGGTCAGCCGTGGGCGGCCGACCCTACGGTACGCTGTGCGTTTAAATCGAGCGTTCCGGTTATTGTATCGCTATCCAACACGCCGTACGGGCCGCCTCTCTTGGCGGCCCGTTTTTTTGCGTTTTTACAAAAAACAGTCGACATGCCCCCGGTTCTGTGCTACAATATGACCAAATCAAAACGGTAAGGGGCGGGAGCGATGAAAAAATACATTTTAGCCTTGGACCAGGGGACGACCAGCTCCAGGGCGATCCTTTTTGACTTAAAGCAGAACATCGTGGGCGTCTCCCAGCGGGAGTTCACCCAATATTTCCCTCAGGACGGCTGGGTGGAGCACGACCCGGAGGAGATCTGGCAGACCCAGCAGGCCGTCATGGAGGCGGTGCTGCGGGAATCCGGGGTCTCCGCCTCCGAAGTGGCAGCCATCGGCATCACCAACCAGCGGGAGACCACGATCCTCTGGGACAGGGCTACCGGCAAGCCCATCTACAACGCCATCGTCTGGCAGTGCCGCCGCACGGCGGACATTGTGGAAAAGCTCGTCGCCGACGGCCTCGGGGACCACATTAAATTCGTCACGGGCCTTGTGCCGGACGCCTACTTCTCCGGCACGAAAATTAAGTGGATCTTAGACCACGTCCCCGGCTCCCGGGAGCGGGCGGCGCGGGGCGAGATCCTTTTCGGCACCGTGGACACCTGGCTTTTGTGGAAGCTCACCGGCGGGCGGGTCCACCTCACCGACGTCACCAACGCCAGCCGCACCATGCTTTACAACATCCACAGGCTCTGCTGGGACGACACGCTCCTCAGGGTCCTGGACATCCCCCGGACCATGCTGCCGGAGGTGCGTTCCAGCAGCGAAATTTACGGCTATGCGGACCTGGACGGCGTGCCCGTCCCCGTGGCGGGCATCGCGGGGGACCAGCAGGCGGCCCTCTTCGGGCAGACCTGCTTTGACGCCGGGGAGGCCAAGAACACCTACGGCACCGGGTGCTTCCTTTTGATGAACACCGGGGAGCGGCCCTGCGAGAGCAAAAACGGCCTTGTCACCACCGTGGCGGTGGGGCTCCGCAATTCCGTCCAAT
>CANQZF010000070.1 GCA_947628265.1 uncultured Oscillospiraceae bacterium | reverse complement strand
CGGATCTTGTCGGGGTCGATGTGCATGGAGATCATCTTGGGGGCGGACTTGGCCAGCTCGTGGCGGGGCTCGGAGATAACGGGCAGCATGATCTCGTCCAAAATCTGGATGCGGGCCTCCCGGGTGATCTCAAAGGCGTTTTCGATGATGTCGTAGGTGAGGCCGTCGTTCTTGAGGTCCATCTGGATGGCGGTGATGCCCTTTTTGGTGCCGGCGACCTTGAAGTCCATCTCGCCGTGGAAGTCCTCCACGCCCTGGATGTCGATGAAGGTCTTCCAGCTGCCGTCGTCGTCGTGCATGAGGCCGCAGGAGATGCCGGCCACCGGGGCCTTGATGGGCACGCCGGCGTCCATGAGCGCCAGGGTGGAGCCGCAGATGGAGCCCTGGGAGGTGGAGCCGTTGGAGCTGAGGACCTCGGAGACCACGCGGATGGCGTAGGGGAACTCCTCCTCGGAGGGGATCACGGGCTCTAAAGCCTTCTCGGCGAGAGCGCCGTGGCCAATCTCACGCCGTGAGGTGGAGCGGGAGGGTCTGGCCTCGCCCACGGAGTAGTTGGGGAAGTTATAGTGGTGGATATACCGCTTTTCCTCCTCCTCCCAGATGGTGTCCAGCTTCTGGGCGGCGGAGAGGGTGGAGAGGGTGCACACGGAGAGGACCTGGGTCTGGCCTCTGGTGAAGAGCCCGGAGCCGTGGACCCGGGGCAAGACGCCCACCTCGGCGGCAAGGGGACGGATCTCGTTCATGGCGCGGCCGTCCACGCGCTTGCCCTCCAGGAGCCACTGCTTGACCACCTTCTTCTGGATCTTGTAGGTGATCTCCTCCAGCTGGGCGGTGATCTCGGGGTACTCCTCGCCGAACTCGGCGATCATCTTGTCCACGACGGCGTTGTAGCGCTCCTCCCGGACGTTCTTGTCGTCGGTGTCCATGGCGTAGCGCACGTCGTCCAGGTACTTCTCCACCAGCTTGTCGAAGAGCTCCTGGTTGAAGGAGGCGTGCTCATACTCAAACTTGGGCTTGCCGATCTCATTGACCATCTCATTGATGAGGGCGATGACGGGCTTGATGGCGTCGTGGGCGGCGATGATGCCCTTGAGCATCACGTCCTCGGGGATCTCCTTACCGCCGGCCTCGATCATGACGATCTTGTCCATGGTGCCGGCGATGGTGCAGTACATCTCGGAGATCTTGCGCTCCTCGGAGGTGGGGTTAATGATATATTTCCCGTCGATGAGCCCTAAGCCCACGCCGGCGATGGGGCCCGCGAAGGGCACGTCGGAGATGGACACGGCGGCGGAGGCGCCGATCATGGCGGCGATCTCCGGGGCGCAGTCGTGGTCGGTGGAGAGGACCGTGCAGGTCACCACCACGTCGTTTCGAAGGTCGGAGGGGAAGAGGGGGCGCATGGGCCTGTCGATCATGCGGGAGGCCAGGGTCCCGCGCTCGGAGGGCTTGCCCTCCCGGCGGGTGTAGCCGCCGGGGATGCGGCCCACGGAGTAGAGCTTCTCCTCAAATTCCACGGAGAGGGGGAAGTAGTCGATGCCCTCCTTGGGGCGGGGGGAGGCCACCACGGTGCAAAGGACGGTGGTCTCGCCGTAGGTGACGAGGACGGCGGAGTTGGCAAGCTCGGCCAGCTTTCCTACCTCAAGGGAGAGGTGACGGCCGGCCAGGTCCATCTCATACTTTTTGTAGTTGGGAAATTCCCGGTGTTTGATGATCATTTTAAACTCCTTTGTAAAAATGTTTCCACCCGGAGTCCCGTCTTTTAGCACTTGAAGGAGCCCCCGGAAACCGGGCGTTCATTCAAATACTAAAACAACAGGACCCCGATTTGCTGACTTTCGGACCGAAAAAAGGGGCAAAGGGTATTATATGCGGTTTTTTGCCGCATATAATACCCCCGTGCGCTTATTTGCGGATGCCGAGCTTCGCGATGATGGCGCGGTAGCGCTCGATGTCCTTCTCCATGAGGTAGTCGAGGAGACGGCGGCGGCGGCCGATCATCTTGTACATACCGAGACGGCTGTGGGCGTCCTTCTTGTGGACCTTCAGGTGCTCGGTGAGCTGGTTGATGCGCTCGGTGAGGATGGCGATCTGGACCTCGGGGGATCCGGTGTCGTTCTCACTGCGGCGGTTGGCGTCGATAACGGCGGTCTTCTGCTCTTTGGTGATCATAGCGGTAAACTCCTTTCTTTTCATAGTCCCCGCAAAACCGAGTATCGGGCTGAAAGGCCCCGGCAGCAATGCCGGAAATTCCACGAAACCAGGTAGAGGGGCAGACCCTGCTATTCTAGCACAAGAAAACCGGGATGTAAAGAGAAATTTTCATAATTCTCCCGATAATTCTCCCGATTTTGGAGGGCGCTCAATAAATCTCCCTGGGGAATTCTTGACATTCGGGCGGGAGTATAGTATATTAAAGGATAATCGATTGGAGAGAGCGCATGAGGAAGGGCTTTGGGTTTTTAAAAAATATCGTCTGGATCACCGAGCTCGGCCTCTCCGTGGCGGCGCCCGTGGTCCTTTGCGTGCTGGGCAGCGTTTGGCTGCGCGACCGGCTGGAGCTGGGGGCGTGGGTGATCGTCCTGGGCGTCCTTTTGGGCGTGGGCGGGTCCTTCGCGGCCCTGTGGCAGAATTTAAAGGAGCTGGACCGGCAGGCCAAAGAGGACGATGATGACCCCGGCGTGGGCTTTAACGATCACAAGTGACGAGGGATTTTTGATGTTTCACAACAGCGCCGCCATACGGCAGTTTTTCAAGGTCGCCCTGGGCGTCGCGGTACTGACGGGGATCGAAATAGCCGTCTACGCGCTCATTGGCCGGTTTTCGGCGGATGTTCTTCTGGGGGCGCTCTTCGGGATGGTGGTCTCCTGCGCAAACTTCCTGGCGCTGACCGTGACCGTCTCCCGGGCCGCCGACCGGGCGGAGGACGGGGGCGACCCCATGAAGGCCCGGGCCGCCGTGCAGGGCTCCTCGGTGCTGCGGCTCCTCGTTTTGGCGGGGATCTACGTCCTCGTCTTGAAATGCACCTCTCTCGACCCCCTGGCGGCGGTGCTGCCCCTCATTTTCGTGCAGATCAGCATCAGCCTAATGGAGTTTTTCCGCAAGGACGGTGAAAAGAATGGAAGTAAACGGTCCTAAAATATATCTCCAGATAAACGGCATGAACGTCATCACCCAGACCACGGTGGCCAGCTTCGTGGTGATGGTCCTTTTGTGCGTGGCGGGGTACTTCCTGGGGCGGAATTTGAAAAAACGCCCGGGGAGGATGCAGGTCCTGACGGAAAAGGGCGTGTCCATGCTCTATAACCTCGTCGAGGACACCATGGGCAAGCACAACTCCTACTGGACGCCCTACATCGGGGCGCTGTTCCTCTCCTCCATCGGCGGGTCCCTCATCGGCATGACGGGCATTTTGCGCTCGGCCACGTCGGACGTCTCCACCACCATCACCTGGGCGCTGATGACCAGCTTTCTCGTCTGGGGCTGTACCATCAAAAATAGCGGCCTTAAAAATTTCCTGAAGGGGTACATAAATCCCTTAAATATCGTCTCCGACATCGCCCAGCCCGTTTCCATGGCCTTTCGTCACTTCGGGAACATCATGGGCGGTGGGGTGCTGATGAGCATCCTCTACACCGGCCTTGCGGGGCTCTCCGCCCTCGTGGTGGGGGCCGTGCGCTCCAACGGATGGGTGGCCGCCGGCGTCACGGCGCTGGTGGGGGCGGCCCTTCTCTTCCTGGGCTTTAAAAAGAAAAAAATGGTCTTCAAGATCTTCGGCGCGGTGTTCGCGGGCATCGCCGCAGCGGCGGCGCTGGAGCTCCTGGGCGTTTTCGGGGAGGTCCCCATTTTGGAGGTGGGCATCCCGGCGGTGCTGAGCCTCTATTTCGACATCTTCTCCGGCGGCATCCAGGCGCTGGTGTTCTCGCTTCTCACGATGGTCTACGTCGGCATGGCGTGTCCGCCGAAAGAGGAGAAAAACAAGTAAATTAACCGCAATTTTACGGTTAAGGATAGAAAATGCAAATCTTTTAGGAGGTAAATATCATGGGTGAGATCGTTAGAGCCGCCGCCGTTCTCGGCGCGGGACTTTGCATGGGCATCGGGGCCATCGGACCGGCTCTCGGTGAGGGCAACGCCGTGGGTAAGGCGCTGGAGGGCATGGCCCGTCAGCCCGAGGCCGCCAGCACCCTCCGGACCAACATGATCCTGGGCTGCGCCATCACCGAGTCCACGGGCATCTACTCCCTGGTCATCGCGATTTTGCTGATCTTCGCGGTCAGATAAGGAAGGTACTTTTCACCGGAAGGAGTGAGTGACTTGCTCGTATTGGCAGAGGTCACACAATTTGAAAGCCTGGTGGGCGTCAACCCCTGGACCGCGCTCTTCACCTTCTGCAACATGATCATCACCTTCCTGCTGCTGAAGAAATTTCTCTTCAAGCCCGTGAAGAAGATGATCGACGCGCGCCAGAAGGAGATCGACGACCTGTACGCCGACGCCGAGGCCAGTAAAGCGGAGGCCGCCAAGCTCCAGGCCGATTACGAGGAGCATTTGAGCGCCGCCCGCGCCGAGCGGGACGAGATTTTGCGGGACGCTGTGGCCACGGCCAACAAGCGCCGGGACGCCATCGTGGCCGAGGCCCGGGAGGAGGCCAACGCCATTCGCGACAAGGCGGAGGCGGACATCGCCCAGGAGAAGAAAAAGGCCCTCAATGAAGTGAAAAACGAGATCTCCTCCATCTCCATCTCCATCGCCGAAGAGGTGGTGGAGCGGGAGATCACCGAGGCCGACCACGTCCGGCTCGTCAACGAATTCATCGGGAAATTAGGTGAGGACGATGACTGAGCTCGCAAGGACCTACGGCGGGGCCCTCTATGAGCTTGCCCGGGAGGAGCGCCTCTCGGAGGGGCTTTTGGGCGAGCTCGATATGTGCGTAAAGCTCCTGGAGGACAACCCGGCGTACGCGCGGCTCCTGTCCACGCCCTCCGTTTCCAAGGAGGAGCGGCGGGAGCTCATCAAAAGCGCCTTCTCCGGCCGGGTCCACGTCTATGTGGAGAGCTTTTTGAAGCTCCTTGTGGACCGGGACGCCGTCGGGGAGCTTTCCGGCTGCGCCCGGGCGTACCGTATGAGGTACAATGAGGACAACGGCATCCTGGAGGTGACGGCCACCGCCGCCGTGGACCTCGATAAGACCGTCCGGGAGAAGCTGACGGCCCGCCTCCGGGAGGTCTTCGGGAAGAAGATCGTCCTCACGGTGACGGTGGACCCGTCGGTCCTCGGCGGGATGCGCCTGGAGTGCGCCGGACGCCGCTACGACGGCACGGTGAAGGACCGTTTGGCCCGCATCGAGCGGGGCCTTCGGGAGACCGTCCTTTGACGATTCCCCGTAGGGGCCGGACACCGTGCCGGCCCGACCTTAAATTGTAGGAGAGTTATACCATGGAGCTTAAACCAGAGGAGATAACCAAAATCATAAAGGCGCAGATCAAGAACTACTCCAAGCAGATCGAGGAGAGCGAGACCGGCACCGTCATCCTGGTGGGCGACGGCATCGCCAGGGCCTCGGGCCTTGAGAAGTGCCTGATGAACGAGCTCATCGAGTTCCCCAATGGGGAGTACGGCATGGCCCAGAATTTGGAGGAGAATTCCGTCTCCATCGTCATCCTGGGCTCCGACGCCGGCATCCGGGAGGGCGACAGCGTAAAGCGCACGGGCCGGGTAGTCTCCGTCCCCGTGGGCGAGGCCCTCATCGGCCGGGTGGTGGACGCCCTGGGTGCCCCCATCGACGGCAAGGGCGAGATCGCCGCCGTCCGCTACGACCCCATCGAGGCCCCCGCCCCCGGCATCATTGAGCGCAAAAGCGTCTCCGTGCCGCTGCAGACGGGCATCAAAGCCATCGACTCCATGATCCCCATCGGCCGGGGCCAGCGCGAGCTCATCATCGGGGACCGCCAGACGGGAAAATCCACCATCGCCATCGACACCATCCTCAACCAGAAGGGCAAGGACTGCATCTGCATCTACGTGGCCATCGGCCAGAAGCGTTCCACCGTGGCGCAGGTGGTCTCCACCCTGGAGGCCGGCGGGGCCATGGACTACACCATCGTCGTCTCCGCCACCGCCTCGGAGCTGGCCCCCATGCAGTACATCGCGCCCTATTCCGGCTGCGCCATGGGCGAATATTTCATGAAGCAGGGCAAGGACGTGCTGGTGGTCTACGACGACCTCAGCAAGCACGCCGTGGCCTACCGCGCCATCTCCCTGCTCATCCGGCGGCCCCCCGGACGGGAGGCGTACCCAGGCGACGTCTTCTACCTCCACTCCCGGCTTCTGGAGCGGGCGGCGCGGATGGCCCCGGAGTACGGCGGCGGGTCTTTGACGGCCCTGCCCATCATTGAGACCCAGGCCGGGGACGTGTCGGCCTATATCCCCACCAACGTCATTTCCATCACCGACGGACAGATCTTCCTGGAGACGGAGCTCTTCCACTCCGGCATCATGCCCGCCGTGAACCCCGGCATCTCCGTCTCCCGCGTGGGCGGCTCGGCCCAGATAAAGGCCATGAAGAAGGTGGCGGGGTCCTTAAAGCTCATTTACTCCCAGTATAGGGAGCTCCAGTCCTTCGCTCAGTTCGGCTCGGACCTCGATCAGGACACCAAGGACCGTTTGGCCCAGGGCGAGCGGATCGTGGAGGTCTTAAAGCAGAAAAACGGAGCCCCCGTGGAGGTGGCCCACCAGGTCTGCATCTTCTACGCCGCCACCAACGGGTATTTGAAGGACATCGAGACCTCCAAAATTTCCGACTTTGAGCGGGGCCTATATGAGTACATGGACGAGCACGGCTACGCCGTCCTGGAGGCCATCCGCCAAAGCGGCAAGCTGGAGCCGGAGACCGAGGAGGAGCTAAAAGCCTGCATCACAAGGTATATCGAGATCTTCAACAAATAAAGGTGGTGAATTGCCGTGGCCGGAGTTTCCATGAAGGACATTAAGCTGCGCATCCGGAGCATGGAGAGCACAAAGCAGATAACAAAGGCCATGGAGATGGTGGCCGCCTCCAAGCTCAGACGCGCCCAGGAGAACGTCGCCCGTTCCCGGCCCTATTTTGAAATTCTCTACGGCACCGTCTGCGACATCGCCTCCGAGTCCGACGCCTTTACCTCCAAATATATGGAGGCCCGGGAGGTCAAAAAAAGCTGCTACGTGGTGATCGCCGGAGACCGGGGCCTCGCCGGAGGCTACAACCACAACGTTTTGAAGCTGGCGGAGGCCGAGATGGCCGGGAAGAACGCCGTGGTGGTGCCCATCGGGAAAAAGAGCGTGGAGAATTTCCGGGCCCATGGCTTTGAGATACTCACCGACGTATGGTTCGATGCCGGGGACGTTTCCGTCTCCGACTGCTTCACCATGGCCAAGGACCTGTGCCGCCGCTTCCTCGCGGGGGAGCTGGACGAGGTCAGCATCGTCTATACGAATTTCGTATCCATTTTGACCCAGCAGCCCACCGTCATCCCCGTCCTGCCCCTCCACGGCCCGGAGACCCGGGGGGAGGAGGCCGGCAGCGAGACGCTCTACGAGCCCGGGAGCGAGGCGGTGTTCGACGCCATCGTCCCGGAATATCTGGGGGGCCTCATTTACGGGGCGCTGTGCGAGAGCCGCGCCAGCGAGCAGGGGGCCCGCCGTACCGCCATGGACTCCGCCACCAAGAACGCGGAGGAGATGATCGGGGACCTGAGCCTCAAGTATAACCGCGCCCGCCAGGGGGCGATCACACAGGAGATCACGGAAATTGTGGCGGGGTCAAATACGTAATATTTGGGCTTCGGTCTATTTTACTTACGCTTATTCGCAAATCCTTCTTTAAGGAGTTGATCGTTTTGGCAACCAAACAACATATCGGCACCGTGGCGCAGATCATGGGGCCTGTGCTGGACATCCGCTTCAAGGACGGGGAGCTGCCGGAGCTTCTAAACGCCATCCATGTGGAGGCGAACGGGCGAGTGCTCACCTGCGAGGTGGAGCAGCACATCGGCGACAACGTGGCCCGGTGCGTGGCCATGGGCTCCACCGACGGC
>CANQZF010000069.1 GCA_947628265.1 uncultured Oscillospiraceae bacterium | reverse complement strand
ACCCGGGATGTTGCCGTGGTGGGCGCCGGGGAGTGCGCGGAGTTTTGGGATGAGGGCGCGTGGGATGCCATCGACGTCATCGAGACGACGCCGGAGAACATCGCCGATGTCCTTCAGGAGCTGGATTTCTGATGGACGCCCACATACCCGTACTTCTGAGTGAATGTATCGAGGGGCTGAACATTCGGCCCGATGGCACATACGTGGACGGCACCCTGGGCCGGGGCGGCCACTCCGCCAAGATCGCCGCGCGGCTCACCACGGGCCGCCTTATCGGCATTGACCGGGACGCCACCGCCATAAAGGAGGCCGGGGAGAGGCTAGGCGGCGTGTCCGCGCGGCTGGACCTCGTCCACGGGAACTTCCGGGACCTGGGGAGCATACTGGACGGTCTGGGTATCGAGCGGGCCGACGGGATGCTCTTCGACCTGGGCGTCTCCTCCCCGCAGCTGGACGACGGCTCCAGGGGCTTTTCCTACATGCGCGACGCGCCCCTGGATATGCGGATGGACCGGGACGACGCCCTGACGGCCCGGGACATCGTGAACGGCTGGAGCGAGGCGGAGCTTCGAAAGATCTTTTTCGAGTACGGCGAGGAGCGGTACTCCCAACGTATCGCCGCCGCCATCGTAAAGCGCCGGGAGACACGGCCCATCGAGACCACCTTTGAGCTGGTGGACGTCATCAAGTCCGCCATGCCCGCCCAGGCCCTCCGGGAAAAACAGCACCCGGCCAAGCGGTGCTTTCAGGCATTGCGCATCGCCGTCAACGACGAGCTGGGGGCCCTCCGGGAGGTGCTGGACACCGCTATCGAGAGGCTGGCCCCGGGCGGGAGGCTTTGCGTCATCAGCTTCCACTCCCTGGAGGACCGGATCGTGAAAAACGCCATCCGCGCCCATGAGAACGGGTGTACCTGCCCGCCGGAATTTCCGGTGTGCGTCTGCGGCTTTCAAAAGACGGTGTTCTCCGTCACCAGAAAGCCCGTCACGGCCTCCCAAGATGAGCTTGAGACGAACCCGCGTTCCCGCAGCGCCAAGCTGCGGATCGCGGAGAAAATATAGGCATCCCCCCAAAAACCGGGAGGAACGGGCCGCCCCGAAAGGAACATGACAATGGCAGCAGTAGCGGTAAAAACTCAGTACGCCCAGGCGGTATACGGCAGCGCGGCATACGACCTTGACCGGGTCCCCGGCTACGGCGAGTCCACGGCCCGGGAGCTCCCCACCCCGGAGGAGCTGGCCCGTGAGCGCCTGGAAAAGCGGGCTCAGGAGCGGATCCAGGAGAGGGCCAGGGCCCGGGAGGCCGCAAAGGCCCAGACCTTCGGCGTCCCGCTTTTTGCCATCGTTGGGGGACTTGTGGTGGCGGCGCTTATGGTGCTTTTGCTGCTGGGCTATGTACAGCTGACCGCCATCTCCGGCGAGACCAGCGCCATGCGCTCCTCCATCTCAAGACTCGAGGAGGAGAACGAGGCCATCAAGATCCAATATGAGTCCACCTTCAACATGGACGACGTGGAGCTCTACGCCATCAACATTCTTGGCATGTCCAAGCCCGACGCCTCCGGCCAGAATAACTACACCGTCATCATCGGCGACAGGGCCAGGATCCTGGCGGAGGACGAGACGGCGGGACTGCTTGCCAGAATTACCGGCTTTTTCAAGTCGTTGACGGAATATTTTGGGTGAGAGGACTATATGCTAAAGTGGGCGCGGCCCACAGAGGTTTTTGGCACATTCGCGGCGTTATTTAGGAGTTCAAAATGGCAAAATTCAAAGGGGCCTCCGGGCAGAGAACGAATAAGACCATACTTGGCCGCACACTTGTATTGGCACTGGTGTGCGGCATAGTTGCGTTTTCCGTACTGGCGGCCCAGCTCTATAACCTGATGATCCGGGACCACGATTTTTACGAGGAGCACGCGGTGAGCCAGCAGACCCGCACCGTCTCCGTCTCCGCCTCCCGGGGGACCATCTTCGACACCAACGGCAGCGTCCTTGCCAAGAGCGCCACGGCCTACACCGTCTTCATCTCCCCCTACGAGATCAAATATTACCACGAAAAGGAATATAAGGAGAACGAGATCCACTATAACGACGAGCCCACCCTCATTGCCCGGGAATTGAGCCGCATTTTGGGCGTGGACTACGACTGGGTGCTGAAGCTCACGGAGCACACCAACTCCTGGTACGAGAAGGTCGCCGTCAAGATAGACGCGGACTTAGCCCAGCAGGTGCGGAAATTCAAGTCGGAAAACAACATCGTGGGCGTCTACGTGGAGGAAGACTCCAAGCGCTACTACCCCAACGGGAGCTTGGCGTGCCACGTCATCGGCTTTGTGGGCACGGACAACTACGGCCTCGAGGGCATCGAGGCCCTTTACGACTCCAAATTGGAGGGCACCAACGGCTCCGTGGTCAGGCTCGTTGCCAGCAACGGCACGGAGATGCTTTTTGAGAACTACCAAAACTACAACGACGCCATCGACGGCAACGACATGACCCTGACGCTGGACGTGAACATCCAGTCCATCATCGAGCGGTACCTCCAACAGGCCATGGAGGCCAACTACATCTTAAACGGCGGCTGCGTCATCGTCATGAACGTGAAGACCGGGGAGATCTTGGGCCTGGCGGACGCCAACACCTACGACCTCAACTCCCCCTGGGGCCTTGCGCAAAAGGTCCAGGAGCAGATCGCCCAGATCGAGGACGAGGAGGAGCGCTCCAACGCCCAGACGGCGGCCCTCTTGGCCCAGTGGCGCAACATGGCCATCTCCGACACCTACGAGCCCGGGTCCGTCTTCAAGATCATCACCATGGCCATCGGCCTTGAGGAGGGCGTCATCCACGAGAATGACAACTTCTACTGCGGCGGGTCCATCCCCGGCGGCACCATCGCGGGCCGTCCCACGGACCTGGACTGCTGGTACCACGCCGGCCACGGCGACCAGAATTTGCGGGAGGCCGCCATGCACTCCTGCAACGTGGCCTTCGCCAACATTGGCCTGAAGATCGGGGCCAAGACCTACTATGACTATGTGAAATCCTTCGGCATCCTGGACTCCACGGGCATCGACCTCACCGGCGAGGCGGCGGGACAGTGGTGGCCGGAGGACGAATTTGAGGGCCCCTACGGCCCCGCGTCCCTGGCGGCGGCGTCCTTCGGACAGACCTTCAACGTCACGCCCATCCAGATGATCACGGCGGTGTCCGCCGCGGTGAACGGCGGGTACCTGATGCAGCCCTACATCGTCCGGGAGATCCGGAACGAGGACGGCGAGGTGGTCTACTCCAAGGAGCCCACCGTGGTCCGCCAGGTGGTCAGCGAGGAGACCAGCGCCCTGGTGGCCAGCATTTTAGAGTCCGTCGTCGGCGACGAGGGCGGCACCGGCTCCAACGCCTACGTCCCGGGCTACCGGGTGGGCGGCAAGACCGGCACCACCACCAAGACCTCCATCGAGGTGGGCGAGAACCGCAAGGAGTACATGGTGTCCTTCTGCGGCGTGGCCCCCTGCGACGACCCGGAGATCGCCGTGCTGATGGTGCTGGATAACCCCGACCAGGAGAGCGGCATCTACGTCAGCGGCGGCGGCATGGTGGCCCCCTACGTGGGGAGCATCATGGGCGAGATCCTGCCGTACCTGGGGGTACAGCCCACCTATTCCGCCGAGGAGGAGGCGTATCTGGACGTCACCGTCCCCAGGCTCATAGGCAAGGGCCTTGTGGACGCCCGCGAAGAGCTGGGTTCCCTGGGCCTCAAATTCCGGGAGGTGGGCGAGGGCAATACCGTGGTGGCCCAGCTGCCCGTGGCGGGAGCCCAGGTGGCGGCGGGGAGCCAGATCATCCTCTACCTTACCGACTCGCCCCCGGACGAGATGGTCCCCGTCCCGTCCTTAGTGGGCATGACGGTGAACCAGGCCAGGAACACCCTGCAAAATCTGGGCCTCTTCCTGGATACCTCCGGCGCGTCCCCGTCCATTTCCGGCGTCACGGTCCTGTCCCAGGCCATCGAGGAGGGCCAGGAGGTCCCCTACGGCGCCGTCATCAACGTGACGCTGGTGGACAGACGAAACCAGGGCGAATATTGATCTATTTTCCAAGTTTATGAAAGGCGGTGCCCATTTGAGACTGGGAGAGCTCATAGGCGGCCTCGATGTGACGAGGCTCGCCGCCGACCCGGAAACGCCCGTCACGGGCCTCCACGCCGATTATAGACAGATAAAACCCGGCGACGTATTCATTGCCATCCGAGGCCGCGAGAGGGACGGCCACGACTTCATCCCGGCGGCCATCGCGGCCGGGGCCTCGGTCATCCTCGCCGAGCGGCCCGTGGAGGGCGCGCCCTACGTCCTGACGCCCAATTCCCGGAGGGCCATGGCCCTGGCGGCGGGGAATTTTTACGGGAACCCCGCCCGGGAGCTTCAGATCATCGGCGTCACCGGCACCAACGGCAAGACCACCACCACGAACCTCATCAAGCAGATTTTGGAGAGCGCCACCGGCCAAAAGGTGGGCCTCATCGGCACCAACCGGGACATGATCGGGGACAGGGAGGTGGGCCACCACAGCACCACGCCCACGACGCCCGACAGCCTGGAGCTCCACGCCCTCCTGCGGCGCATGGCCGACGAGGGGTGCAAGTACGCGGTGATGGAGGTCTCCTCCCACGCCCTTGCCCTGGAGCGGGTCCACGGCATCCGGTTTGCCCAGGGCATCTTCACGAACCTCACCGAGGACCATCTGGACTTCCACAAGACCATGGAGGACTACGCCGCTGCCAAGGCAAAGCTCTTTGCCATGAGCGACGTATCTATCATCAACATCGACGACCCCTGGGCCGAAACCATGATGAAGGCCGCCGGGGGGAGGCTATACACCTACTCCGCTCGCTCCGACGACGCGGACCTCACCGCCAGGGACGTGAAGCTCCACGCCATGAGCGTCAGCTTCTGCGCCCTGATGACCGGGAAGATCGAGAAGCTCAGGCTCGGCATCCCCGGCATCTTCTCCGTCTACAACGCCCTGGCGGCAACGGCCTCGGCCATAAACGCCGGGGTCAGCCTGGAGGCCGTCCGGGATGCCATGTCCCGCTGCTCCGGTGTCCGGGGCAGGGTGGAGGTGGTCCCCACGGACACCGATTTCACCGTCCTCATCGACTACGCCCACTCCCCGGACGCCCTGGAGAAAATCCTGACCACCGTCCGGGCCTTCACCAAGGGGCGGCTCATCGCCGTCTTCGGCTGCGGCGGGGACAGGGACCGGGAAAAGCGGCCCATCATGGGGCGTATCGCCTCCCAAAAGTGCGACTACGTGGTGGTGACCTCGGATAACCCCAGGACCGAGGACCCCGATAGGATCCTCTCCGACGTCGTCTCCGGGATGGAGCGGGACGGCGCGCCCTTCGCGGTGCTGGCGGACCGGCGGGAGGCCATCGCCCACGCATTGAGCGTCGCCCGGGCGGGGGACACGGTGGCCCTCTTGGGAAAGGGCCACGAGGACTATCAGATCATAGGCCGCGAAAAGCTCC
Organism: uncultured Oscillospiraceae bacterium; assembly: GCA_947628265.1. Taxonomy (GTDB): domain Bacteria; phylum Bacillota; class Clostridia; order Oscillospirales; family Oscillospiraceae; genus RUG626. Next base: position 2,663 of record CANQZF010000069.1, on the reverse strand, counting down.
CCTTTGACGAGCGCCAGGTCGTGGCGGAAGCGCTAAAAAATCTCGGGAAAGCCTGAACCACTCAGGCTCCGGCAAGGATGGGAACACAGATGATCATGGATCTCATATGGGCCTTTTTGGGCTCCTTCCTCATAACCGTCATCACGGGCGTTGCGCTGGTCCCGGCCCTTCGGCGCATGAAGGCGGGCCAGACCATCCGCTCCGACGGGCCCACCTGGCACCTCTCCAAGCAGGGCACCCCCACCATGGGCGGCCTCATGTTCATCGCGGGCATCACCGCCATGTGTATCCTGGGGGGCATCGATGACATTGCGGAGGGGGACTGGCGGCACATTATCATCCTGGTCTTCTCCCTGCTCTTCGGCCTCATCGGATTTCTCGATGACTACGAAAAGGTGAAGAAAAAGCAGAACCTGGGCCTCACCGCCCCCCAGAAGCTGATCCTCCAGATCGCGGCGGCGGTGGTGCTGGTACTGCTCTTGCGGCTGGAGGGACACTTGAGCTCCAACCTCTACGTGCCCTTTTTTGACGTGACCGTGCATCTGCCGTACCCCGTCTATGTGGCCCTGGCGGTGTTCATCATTGTGGGCAGCGTCAACGCGGTGAACATCACTGACGGCGTGGACGGCCTTTGCACCGGCGTCACCCTCCCGGTGGCGGCCTGCTACACCGCCATCGCCGCCGTCTGGGGCTACGCCTCCGTGGGCCTCTTCGGGGCGGCGCTGACCGGGGGGCTGGCGGCGTTCCTCATCTTCAATTTCCATCCCGCCCACGTCTTTATGGGCGACACGGGCTCCCTCTTTTTGGGCGGAGCCGTCTGCGCCACGGCCTTCGCGCTGGATATGCCCCTCATTCTCATCCCCCTGGGGCTCATCTACATCGTGGAGACCCTGTCGGACATCATCCAGGTCCTCTATTTCAAGTTGACCCACGGCAAGCGCGTCTTCAAAATGGCCCCCATCCACCACCATCTGGAGATGAGCGGCTGGGGCGAGAGGCGCATTTTCACGGTCTTTACAGCCGTCTCCACGGCCATGGCGGTTTTGACGTTCTTCGCCGTGCGCCTTCGGGTCGGCATCTGAGCTTACCAGTATTTTTGGAGGAAGGGAGCACTTAGCATGGACAAATACGGTTCGGAGCCCGTGGGAGCGGCGGCGGAGCCCGCCTACGCCCAAAGGGAGCTTCGCAACAGGGTCCAGGAGAGCCGCGCCGTGGAGCGCGGGGCCTTTGACCTGCCCTTCTTTCTGCTGACTATGATCATTCTGGTCATCGGCGTGGTGATGGTCCTCTCCGCCAGCTTCGCGAGAGCCTATTATTACGAGGGCGACGCCACCTACTACTTCTTCCGGCAGCTGGGCTTTGCGCTTCTGGGCGTCATCGTTTTGCTGGTGGCCTCCCACATAACCCCCGCATTTTTGCGGAGAATATCTGTACCGGCCATGCTGGTGACGCTCCTCATGCTGGCGCTGGTGCCCTTTATCGGGACGGGCGCCCAGGAGGTGGGCGCCAACCGGTGGTTTGATCTGGGCTTCACCACCTTCCAGCCCTCGGAATTTGCCAAGCTCACCGTCATTTTGATGTTTGCCACCATGATCTGCGTCTACAAGGACCAGATGAAGACCTTCAAATACGGCGTTTTGCCCTTCGCCATCGTCATCGCCGTGACGGTGGGGCTCCTGCTTTTGGAGCCGCACCTGTCCGCCTCCGTCATCATCATCGCCCTGGGGGCCATTATGATGTGGGCCGGCGGCACCCGCTGGCAGTATTTCGCCGTGGGCGGCGGCGTGGTGGCCGGCGTGGGGTACCTGGTGGTCACGAAAATGGCCTACGCCTCCTCCCGCATCACCGCGTGGCTGGATCCCTGGTCGGACCCCCTGGACACGGGGCTCCAGACCATCCAGTCCCTCTACGCCATCGGCTCCGGCGGCCTTCTGGGCCTCGGCCTCGGGCAGGGGAGGCAGAAATATATGTACCTTCCCGAGGAGCACAACGACTTCATCTTCTCCATCGTCTGTGAGGAGCTGGGCTTTGTGGGGGCGCTGCTCATTCTCGTCCTCTTCGCCCTGCTCATCATCCGGGGCTACTGGCTGGCCCTCCACGCCCGGGACCGCTTCGGGGCCCTGGTCATAACGGGCATCACGAGTCTCCTCGCCATCCAGGTCTTCCTCAACGTGGCGGTGGTGACGAACCTTGTGCCCTGCACCGGCATATCCCTGCCGTTCTTCAGCTACGGCGGCACGGCGCTCCTTTTACAAATGGCGGAAATGGGTATCGTGCTGTCCATCTCCAGGGAGATCCCCCTGAGGAAGAGCAAGAGCGACGACGGGAGGGAAAAATGAGGTTTCTGTTTGCGTGCGGCGGCACGGCGGGCCACATAAACCCCGCCCTGTCCGTGGCCGAAAGGCTCCGGGAGGTCTTTCCGGACGCGAAATTTCTGTTTGTTGGCGCGGGCGGAGAGCTGGAAAACCGCCTCATCCCCGCCGCCGGATATGAGCTCCGCAACATCGACGTCTATGGCCTCTCCCGTGGAAAGAGCGTCAAGGCCCTCAAATACAACATGATGGCCATGGACCGCCTGCGGACCGCCATGGGGCAGAGCCGGGAGATCGTGGACGAATTTCGCCCCGACATCGCCGTGGGCACCGGCGGGTACGTGTGCTACC
>CANQZF010000068.1 GCA_947628265.1 uncultured Oscillospiraceae bacterium | reverse complement strand
CTGACGTCCTCCCCGTAAAAGACGGTGAGGACCTCGGGGTCAAAGTCCCGGACGGCGTCGGCGATGCCGCCGATGAGCTCCGCGAGATCGGAAGTGCTGGCTAAAAGCTGGCTCTCCAACAGCGCCAGGTACTCCCCGGCGTGAATCTCCGTGCCGTCAAACTCCGAGTCCCTGGCCGCGTAGGTCACAAGGGCCGTGTGGACGGTGCCGCAGGCGTCGGTCATGGCCTCGGTGAGGGCGTCGGGGGAGAGGGTGTCGTCGAAGCACACCAGCGCCGAGATGCCCTGGGGGACGGTCTTGGAGGGGATGACCACCACGTTCTTCTCCGTGAGCCGGTCGCACTGCTGGGCGGCCATGATGATGTTCTTGTTGTTGGGCAGGACGAAGACCGTCTCCGCCGGGACGGACTGGACCGCCCGCAAAATGTCCTCGGTGGAGGGGTTCATGGTCTGCCCGCCGGTGACAAGGGCGTCCACGCCCAGGTTCTTAAAGACCGCCTCCATGCCGCTGCCGGCGCAGACGGCCACGAGGCCATATTTGCGCTCCGGGGGCACGTCCACGGGCTCGGCGGGGGCGCTCTCCATGGCCTCCAGCTCCTTTTCCACCTCAGCAAGGTCGTCGGTGGACTGGGCCTTGCGCCCGGCGGCCAGGTCGTCCCGCTGGGTGACCATGTTCTCGATCTTCGCAAGCTCCAGCGTCCCGTACTGCTGGGCGGCGTTCAGGGCGTCGCCGGGGGTATTGGTATGTACGTGGACCTTGAAAGCCTCGTCGTCCTCGCCGATGACGAGGCTGTCGCCGATGGAGCTTAAATACTCCCGGAAGGGGTCCAGGTCCACGTCGGGATCGGCTTTGCGGACAATAAAGACGGTGTCGAAGGCGAAGGTGATCTCCTCGTCCCCCATGGAGGCGAAGTCCGCCGTGTTCTCCGGCTCGTCCTCACCCCCCGTGTGCTCCACGGGGTGGCCCAGAAGGGCGGAGAGCATCCCCCGGAGGATGTAGAGATACCCCTTTCCTCCGGCGTCCACAACGCCGGCCTTCTTCAAAACGGGGTTTTGCTCGGTGGTGCCGGCCAGGGCCTCGTCCCCGACGGTGAGCATTTTGTCGAAAAGCTCCTCAATATCGTCGCCGGTCTGGGCGTAGGCCTTGGCGGCCTCGGCCGAGACCCGGGAGACGGTGAGGATGGTCCCCTCCGTGGGGCGCATGACGGCCTTATAGGCCACCTCCACCCCTCTTGTCAGGGCGGCGGCCAGGTCGGCGGCGGTGCAGACGCGCTTCTCCTTTAAGCTCTTGCCGATACCCCGGAAGAGAAGAGAGAGGATGACGCCGGAGTTGCCCCGGGCGCCCCGCAAAAGGGCGCTGGCCACGGCGTCGGCCACGGCGGTGACGGTCTCATATTCGTGAGCCTCCAGCACCGTGACGCCTGAGCCCATGGTGAGGCTCATATTGGTGCCGGTGTCCCCGTCGGGGACGGGGAAGACGTTCAGCTCGTTTATCTGCTGCTTGTGCTGATCCAGAAGGGCCGCGCCGGAGATGATCATTGTTTTGAAGAGCGCGGCGTCTATCGAATGTACCAAGGCTCTGTCCTCCATCAATCAAGACTTATCGAGTCCACAAAGACGTCCACGGAGCGGACCTCCACGCCGGTGGCCTCGGTAACTTTATATTTGACCTCGCTAATGATGCTGCCGCACAGCACCGGGATGTTGACGCCCTGGTCAACGATGATGTGGAGGTCAATGAGGATATATCCCTCGCCGTAGGCGATGTGGACGCCCCTGCCCATGGCCTCGGGCTTCAGAAGATGGACCAGCCCGTCGGTGACGGACCGCATAGCCATGCCCTTGACCCCGAAGCAGCTGGTGGCCGCGTCTCCCACTAAGGTGGTGATCACGTCAGGCGATATGGAGATGACGCCGAGGGCGGTTTTAAATCTGACCATGTCTGCACCTCTCATAAAAAATCGTTCAAATAATTATACACCATCTTTCCCGCCACGGCAAGATGTAATTCCGTGTTTTTTAACGCGCATCGGGTAAAATAGAAAAAACTATTGAAATATATGAGAAAACAGTGTAAAATATATTCACGATTAACCGGGAGGTCAGAAATATGAGCAAAAAGAAGATAGCTTACTTGATTTCCGCCATCGTCCTCATCGCCGCCGCCGTGACGGCCGTCATCGTCTTTCACACCCAGATTGCGGCCTTTTTTGAAAATTTAAGATCCAAGCTCCAAAAATCCCCCTCCGCCCCCGAACCCCCTTTCACCGACGAGGAGCGGGAAGCGTTTGCGGACATATAATAAAAAAGACCCGCGCCCTCGGGCGCGGGAAATTTGTAAACAGGAAAAAAACGCGTCAGATCCGGTCCGTGAAAAGGAGGAACAGGACATGAGCAGCAAGGAAATGGCAAAAAGCCTCATCGACCAGATACCGGACAGCAAGATGGTCTATGTGCTCTCTTTTTTGCAGGGCGCGGCGATCCCGGACGAGGAACCCAACGCCGAGACCCTGAGGGCCATAGAGGAGCTCGACACCGGCGGCGGTTTTACCTTCAACGGGCCAACATCCCGGCTTTTCTCCGAAATTCTGTCGGAGGAAGAGTAATATGCTGACGGTCAGATATTCAGCCAGATTTAAAAAGGATTTGAAGCTGTGCGCTAAACGCGGAGCGGATCTTGCCCTTTTAGAGGCTGTGATCGAAACGCTTCGCATACCGGCTCCGCTCCCGGCGTCAAACAGAAACCACACGCTTACCGGGAACTGGACGGATCACCAGGAATGTCATATACAGGCGGACTGGCTGCTGATCTACCGCGTGGACGGAGATGAGCTGCTACTTTACCGCACAGGCACCCACAGCGACCTTTTTGGAAAATAAAAAACCGAGCGGAGACGCGTGTCCCCGCTCATTTTTTATTCTTCCTTTTTATACTCCAGAATGTCCCCCGGCTGGCAGTTTAGGGCCTCGCAGATGGCCTCCAGGGTGGAGAAGCGGATGGCGCTGACCTTGCCGGTTTTGATTTTGGAGAGGTTGACGTTGGCGATGCCCACTTTTTCCGAGAGGGTATTCAGGGACATCTTCCTGTCGGCCATCACCCGGTCCAGGCGCAGAATGATCGGCATTTTACCACCTCAAAGCGTCTCGTCCGACTGGCGCTGGAGCTCCTCGCCGTAACGGAAGACGTAGGATAAGAGCAAGATCAGCACCGGCGCTATTAGGTCTCCCGTGTTGAACCCCACCGTGTAGCCGGAGACAAGGCCGGGCGCGAACAGCTCGTTGAGGTCGTAAAGCCCCAGCTCCAGAGTGACGAGGACCGTCTCCATGACCTCCGCCGCAACGGTGGTGATGAGGGTGGCCCAGCCCAGCTTCATGAGGGTTTTGGAAACGGTCCCGTCAAAGGGCCGCCCCTCGCTCATGGGCAGGAGGACCCTGTGCAGTAGGTGCATACACCAGGCCATCAGCGCCAGCACCGGCACGCAGATGCCCAGCATGGCGCAGATGAGGGGGCGCAGACTGCCGCCAGCCTCCAGGGGGCGCGTCAGCTGCAGCCGCACCGGCCCCAGGCCAATGGTCATATCCGCTGTGCTGACGAGTTTTCCGTACTCAGACGCGGGGAGCAAAAGGGCGATCACGAAGAGAACCACACAGGCGATGGCGGCGCCGATCGAGACGCCGCGAACGATTTTCACGATCGTGTCAATGACACGCGCTGTTTTTTTGAGCTTTTCCATAGCTGTGTCCTCCCTTTTGAAGATGGGCACAGTATATCATGGAATTGTATGTTTGTCAACTATAATTTAATGATAAACGTAAAATAATTTACGTTACATGGAGAACGGGCCGGCACAGTGTCCGGCCCTTACGGGGGGGGAAAAATCATTTCCCCGTGGACCCGAAGCCGCCGGCGCCGCGCTCCGTCTCGGAGAGCTCCCGGACCTCCTGAAACTCCGTGAACGCCACGGGCATGACCACCAGCTGCGCTACCCGGTCCCCGGGGTTCACGGTGACGGGTTTATTGGAGTGGTTCAAAAGGGCCACCATGTATTCGCCCCGGTAGTCGGAGTCCACCACGCCCACCTTGTTGGCGGGGGCCAGTCCCGTCTTGCTGGCAAGGCCGGAGCGGGCGAACACGAACCCGGCGTACCCCTCGGGAATTTCGGCGGTGAGGCCCGTGTGGATAAAGACGGTCTCGCCGGGGGCCACGGTGACGGGGGCGTCCATGCAGGCGTGGAGGTCCGCCCCGGCGGAGAAGGGGGAGCCCCGGGAGGGGAGAATGGCGCGGGGATCCAGCTTTTTGACTTTTATTGTGATGGGTTCCATTTTATTTCCTCCCGTTTACGTATCTCGCGGCGGCGGTGGCGGCCACGGCCCCGTCGGCGGCGGCGGTGATGAGCTGGCGGAGGGCCTTTTGCCGCCCGTCCCCGGCCACCCAGATCCCGGGGGTGCCGCTCTCGCAGTCCTCCCCGGCCACGGCATACCCGGACTCGTCCAGATTCAAAACGTTGGCGAAGGCCGCGTTGTTGGGGATCATGCCGATGGCGGTGAAAATGCCGGGGGTATCGAGGGTCCGCTCCTCATTTGTCTCCACGTTCCGCACCCGCAGGGCGGCGGCGCGGTTTCGCTCGTCGCCCAGGACCTCCGCAGGGACGCAGGGCGTCAAAAATTCCACATTTGCCTTGGCTTTGGCGGCGTCGATGAGGTGCCGCTCCGCCCGAAATTCGCGCCTTCGGTGGACGATATACACCTTCGAGCAGATGTTCGCAAGGTACAGCGCGTCCTCAAAGGCGGTGTTGCCGCCGCCCACGACGGCCACCTCCCGATTTTTGAAAAACGCCCCGTCGCAGGAGGCGCAGGTGGAGACGCCCCGCCCGGAATACTTCTCCGCCCCGGGGCAAGTGAGCTTCCGATGTCCCGCGCCGGTGGCGATGATGACCGCCGTGGCCTCAAAATCCCCCTTGGCGGTGTGGACGAGCTTAGTCTCCCCCGAAAGCTCGATGCCCGTGACAGCGGCGGTCTTCACCTGGACGCCCAGGCTCTGGGCCTGTTTTTGCCAGTTGTCCGCCAAGCGCCAGCCCTCGATATTCTGGATGGAGGGGAAATTTTCCACGCTCTGGGAGTTGATGATCTGCCCGCCGCAGACGGTGATCTCCAAAATCAGCGTCTCCAGTCCCGCTCTGCGGGCGTAGACGGCTGCGGTCAGCCCCGCCGGACCCCCGCCGATGATGATAAGGTCGTACATAAAGCGCCTCCGAAAGTTTTTTAAAGTTTTTATTAGTATAGCACACATTATAATAAATTGACAGGGACTTTGGAAAGAATTATAATGAGAAAAAACAAAAGGAGGTTTTATAATGGCTGAGATCGTGAAAAAGGAAGCCTTTGAGGAAAAGATCGCCGCCGGGACGACGCTGGTGGACTTCTTCGCCACCTGGTGCGGCCCCTGCCGGATGCTGGCGCCCATTTTGGAGGAGGTGGAGGCGGAGCACCCGGAGATCGCCTTCATAAAGGTGGATGTGGACGAGTCCCCGGAGCTTGCAAACGCCTACGGCGTCACCAGTATCCCCACCCTCATCCTCTTCAAAGACGGTGAGCCCGCCAACACCAGCGTGGGCCTTAGCCCTAAGGAGGAGCTGGAGGAGCTGCTGCGCTAAAATGGGAAAACTTTCAAAATTTTCTTAGGGGCGGGTTCTAAACCCGCCCGTCCCTGCCCCTTCCTCCGGGAGGGGTGCCCGAGCGAAGCGACGGGCAGGGTGGGTCCGTATATCCAACTACACCCCCACCCCCTGCCCCCTCCCAAAGGGAGGGGCTTTTAAAATGAGCGGCCCAACGGGCCGCAAACCTTTTTAGCCTTCCCCGCAGGGCGGGGAAGGTGGCGCGTTAGCGACGGATGAGGTGAGAAGGTGCGTTTATCTGAGCGCTTCCCAAGCCGCTACCTTCTCACCTCACCCCTACCCCTCCCCACCTAAGCGGGGAGGGCAAAAAGGAGCGGCTTACGCTGCACATTAAATCATTCGCCGCGCGTTTGCGCGGCGAAAACTTTTTTAAATATATTTACTCGCTTCTTTGACGCTTAAACTACTCATTTTATCGCTGTTTTCATTCAAAAATCCCCTTACAAATTCAGGGTTTGTTTTTGAGAGCTCCCTTAACGCCCAACCGATCGCCTTATTTACAAAAAACTCGTCGCTGCCGAAATTGTTTACCAGGATCTGCTCCAACAATTCCGTATCTGTTTTTTCTTTTAACCCAAGCTGATGCTCTATGGCCGCCCTTTTGAGCCAGATATTTTCACTTTCAGACCAATCGATCATCAGGGCCTTGATCCTCGGATCTCTTAACCCGACGTTTCCGATCACTTTGCATAGAAAATCTGTTGTGTCCCACCAGGGTCTTGTGGTGATATATGTTTTGATTTTCGGCATATCTTCAAAAGAGACATATTGCTTCAGCGCCAGAAGGTAATCATAGACTAAATATTGAAATTCCCTGTGGCTGTCCGCATAGCACTTATCCAAAAAGTCCCAATCGATCGCCTTCGCTCTCTTTTCGGATTTGATGAAGTCGCTGTAAAGCGCTTTCCTTTCCGGCGTAGGGATCCCGTAAAAATCAAAGAGATCTCTCATATATTTCCGCATGGCGGCGGATTTTTCCTTATCCTCTCTCGCTTCAAACATCCTTTTGATCTCTGAAAATTTATCCATAGCTCCCGACCCCTTATTAACGCTGTTTTTCTTTCTATTTTAGCGCTCGTTACCCCCGAAGCGCAAGGGATTTTACCATGAATTTTAAAAAGCCCCCCGGCGAAAAAGCCGGGGAGCCTTGCCGGATAGCCGGCGGTTTTGGCTGCTTTTCAGTTTGCCGACGTGAATTTTTGCTTCACCTGGTCGATCTTGGACTGGGGGACGTTTTCGGTGGCGTACCAGCCCTTTTGGGACATCTGCTGGTAGATGGTGTCCTGCATGCTGAGAGCGTCGTTGAGGGAGTCCTTGAAGGCGCAGTTGACCTTCGGGGTGGAGGACTCGATGGCGCCGTGCATATAGAGGTCGCACACGCCCTTGGTGGTGAGAAGAATATTCTCCATGATGGTCTTGTCGTCCATTTTTTACCTCCTTACACAAGCGCGTAGAACCGGCCGAAGATCTGGCGGTTCTTGTCCACCAGCTTTTGAGCCTGGGCCTTGAGCTGGGGGTCCTGCAGGGTGTTTACGGCGTCCTGGCACTGCTTGGAGAGAAATTCAGCGTGTCCCAGGGCGTCCTCGATATAGAGTAGTTCCTTGGAGCTCATATAAAATCACCTCGTTGTCAGTATGTCTCCCAAAGGCAAGATTATACACGGGACTTGCCAGAATATTGGGGCCCACGCGGGAATATACTGGCGGTGAAGAGGTGACGGCATATGAAGATCAACGTAAAAAAGCTGACAGTCTGCCTTCTCATCCCCCTTTTGGTGGGGGGAGCGGCGGCGCTCTTGTCCATGGAGGGGATGCGGGCCTTCGGGGAGCTCAAAAAGCCGCCCCTGACGCCGCCGGGGTGGGTGTTCCCGGTGGTGTGGACGGCGCTCTACCTCATGATGGGGTACGCCTCGTACCTGGTTTCGGAGAGCCGGCGGCCGAGGGAGGACATCGAGGCGGCGCTGACGGTGTACGCCTGTCAGCTCACGCTCAACTTTTTCTGGCCCATTTTGTTTTTCCGGCTGGAGCTCTACTTATTTTCCTTCTTCTGGCTCGTGGCGCTGTGGCTCATGGTCATCGCGACCCTTGCGTATTTCCGGAAGCTCCAAAAGACCGCCGGGGCGCTGCTCATCCCGTACCTCCTCTGGGTGACCTTCGCGGGGTACTTAAATTTCGGGGTGTATCTCCTCAATAAATGACCCGCGCGGTTTTTGATCCGCGACTAAAAAAAGCTGCCCCGAAGGGCAGCTTTTTTATATGGGTTTGCGGGATCACTCCTGAGAGTACATGGTGACCAGGCGGTTGAGGTGCTCCCAGCGGTCCATGGCGGCCTGCTCGTTCTTGGCGAAGAGGACGGTGGCGCGCTCGGGGAAGGAGCGGGTCAGGGCGCTGTAGCGGGCCTCGTTCATCAGGAACTCCTGATAGCCGCCGGCGGGGGCCTTGGAGTCGAGGACGAACTTCTTGCCGGGCTCGGCGGCGGGGTTGAACCGGAACAGGTTCCAGTAGCCGCACTCGACCGCCTTCTTCATCTCCTTCTGGCAGTTGACCATGCCGCCCTTGATGGAGTGCATCTCGCAGGG